>NZ_JAKVPP010000005.1:0-253238 GCF_022487435.1 Mediterraneibacter sp. NSJ-151
ATTTGTACCCTGTGTACAGGTTTCTTTTGTCTTGCCATAATAAAAGGCCCTCCTATGATTCTATTTTATCATAGAAGAACCTTCTAAATACTATTTTACAGAAAAAGTTTCACACTCTCTATCTTTATCTCTTTTTGAAAAAATAAGACTGCCAGATATGCCAAAAGATATACCCAGACATATTCCGATTCCAATTCCAGCCATGCTATTTAATGAGTTTATGAAAACAACGCTCCAAAGTATTGCTGCGATTATTCCGATAGTGACTCCTATAATTACCTTTTTGATTTTCATTAGTTTTATCCTTTAATTCCCGATTTTACTTTGTGACTATGACTTTTCCTTCCGAATCCAGAAGAGGTGTAATACTGGCTCCAAATCCGGAGTTCCAACAAAGGTAATTAACCCCAGTCTTCTTATCTACAAGGATTTGACGAATTCCTTCATCTTTAAGCCAACTTCCGTCTCTGAATGTAACTTCAAATCTTTCTTCTTTCTTTGCCATGTTTATTTCCCCTTTTTTCAAGCGTTAAATACCGATTTGTATTTCTGTTTGTTTTAAAAATGGGCAACTCCGATTGGAATTGCCCACTCATTGCACTAATTATGCGATTTTTTCTTGCTTGCACTTAATTTTGCATCAATTGATGTAAATCGCTGTTTTTTTAGTTTTTATCAAATGAAGTACGTCCCGTCTATTCGATAAAACGGTACATCACACATTCAAAATCTTTACTTTGACCTTTGTCACTGTATGTACAGAATCTAACTGAATAATTTCTTCCTGTTTTGCCTTTTTGCTTAAATTTAAGATTCCATTTTTAGTTATATTGTATAGTAATTGACAATTGGATATATTTCCACATTCTTCGGAGAATGACACAAAAGCATTTTCCAAAGAAATCAACAAGTAAGATTCGATAACTACTGTCATTCCATTTCTGTTATAAGTCATAAATAATATAAGTATATATGCGCCAACAAAATAGTTTCCATTACTTTTTGAATTTGATTTATGTACGCTAGAATCTTTTATTTAGACTATTATTTGTATGATAATTCTATCATACAATGGCCAGAAATTTTAGGTACAGTAAAAGATATTTCATTATTTTGAAATATTTCATAATCTAATTGTTCTTTATCAGGCACTAATGTTACACCATTAACAGCATGTGGTAAACAAACGCTTAATTTTATATTATATAAAGGAATGACATCTTCGATAGTTAATATTTCATCTGCAATTTTATTAGGTATATAATGCAATATGTGTATTATATAACGACCCTTTTCTTTTTGTTCATTAACTGTTACAGTCATGGTGCTAGGACCATCGTGTTTTATTAATGGTTGAGGAATTAACGTCTCTAAGACATCTCGCAAAAATTCTTTGCACCATTTTGGGTGTTTTTCTTGATATATAGAAAATATTGGATGCATAAAATAATAGTTTCCCTTACATTCTGTAATTCCTGGATATCCATATTTATGAGACGAAGGAGTGTGTAAATGAGAACAAAAATGTTCCCATGTTCTATTAAAATACGGGATATATGTCTTCACCACTTCTTTGGCGTCATTTATTTTAATCTCTTTTCCTTGGTTATACATCACATATTCTGTTTTAAATAATCTCTTTCCATACTCAGAAGTTGGAACCAAAAAATCCGGACTATAAGGTGCATCTCCAACAAGACTAATCCCCAACCTTTTTATAGCAAATTCTGTTTCTGAATAATTTAGTCCCGAGCGATAAGATGCAATAATCCTTCCCCCATCAGCAATATAATTATCAATTTTGTCAGCCAGAAAATCACTACATAAAATATTATCTGGTAGAATTACAATTTTATATTTTCTAAAATCTTCATCTTCATCGATAATGTTAAATTGATACCCTAACTCATCTAATAACGCGCAGATTCCAGTTATTTCATCAGGGATTTTTTTCAAAGATGAATCAGAATCTGTCTTATAGTATTCGCTGGTTAAAACTCCAAGTTCAACAACTTCTGTTGCCTTTGTACACCAAGGTTCCTTCTTTTCTACCTGAGCATATACGTCCCCAATTAAATCATAAACCTCTGGAGAAATACGTCCATCCGGATGCAGCTGATCACCTATTAGACATTTTGAATTATAAGCTAACATACGAAAACACTCATATTCTAGAGCTTCTTTGTTTTTCATAGAGTGGAAATCTCCCCATGAAGTATGAAATTTTCCCGTATGCGACAAATAATCCATCCCACTGGTTCTTGCATATCGAACAGTATTTCCAAAATGTGCATATCCCCATTTTCCACTAGGCAATGATTCCAGTTCCCAATGTGTATAAAACTCTTTATCTTTCATTGTTCTTGGTCCTATATGACTTCCATTGTAAAATACAGAAATGTTAGGCTTTATGTTATGAATAAACTTCGTCATTTCTTTTTTAAAATCATGAATCATCTCTTGAGCATATTTAATTCTTTCTTCATACAATTCAGGATTATATCCTTTTTCTAACATTCCTTTTTTACAATATTCACATGAACAATCCACCACTTTAACAATATCTAGAAAAATTCCATCTACATTATTTTTTCCAACAACGTTAATAACGTCTTCAATTTGATCTTTTAAAAATTGTCTATAAGGTGTATTAACGCATAAAGTCCTATAAAACCCCGGTGAATATACTTTCGGAGTTTTCCCATCAAAGCATCGATATATAAAAGCACCGTCTGAACTAATACAATTCCACTCAGGATGGTTCATGCTCATGTAATAATCCCATTGTACCGTTGTATATATTGGCACCTTAATCCCTCTTTTATGACAAGCGTCTATTTGACTTTCCAATAGATTTTTATTATTTTTGAGTCCTGGATGAATTAACTGTGGGAATTTTTTTGAGTTATAATAAAGCATACCATGGTGGCACCTAGAAAAACAGGTAACGGAATTAACATGTGCGCTTTCTAATGTACTTGCAAAATCATCTGCATCAAACTCCGAACATATAGTATTAATTTTTTCACTTGTATGAAAATCCATATGAATTTGTCTAAATCGTAATTCTTCCATTTTAAACCCCCTTATTTTCTTAACCTTTTAATGCACCTTGCATCATACCATCTTGAACCTTCTCATGAAATATCAGATAGAAAGTAATAATCGGAATCACTGCTATAACGATACACGCAAAAATAGGTCCCAATTGTAACTCTTCTCCTGAAAATGTTAACATTGATCTTGAAACTGTAAATTTCTTCACATCTGTCAATAATGTCATTGAAAACATTAACTCTCCATAACAATAAACAAAACTCAAAACAGCTACTGTTGACATTATTGGTTTTGAAATCGGAATTAATATTTTAAAAAGTAAAATCCAATCATTTGCCCCATCTATAATAGCAGCTTCGTCCAAATCTCTACTTACCCCTTGTAAATATCCCGTAAACAAAAAAACGGCTTGTGCTAATTGAAACGCTGAATATACAAACAATAAAAAGTAATATTGATTTTTTGCATTTAAGGCAGTAGCTAAATTATTAATAGGAATGATTGTACAATGAATAGGAACCATTACACCAAATAAAAACAATACTTTAATGACAGAAAGAATCTTAAAGTTTTTTCTAGACAGAATGTATGCTGCCATCATACCAACAACTTCCACAACAATGGTTGTTGAAACAGCTAATAATATAGAATTAAAAACTGCTCTTAAAATACCTGCTCTTTCAATTGCTGCAACGTAATTTTCAAAGTGGAATACTTTTGGAAATGAAAACATACTTAATGTAATTCCTTCATTATCCTTAAATGAACAAAATATCGTTATTATTAACGGGAAAATAGTGATAATTAATGCACTAAACGCAAAAATATAAGAAAGGAATTTTCCTATTTTTTTCTTCATTGTTTCACCACCTTATCTTTATCTCTAAAAATATAATTCATTAATACACTTAATAGCAGTCCTATAATTAAAAGGACTACTCCAATCGCGCTACTTCGACCAAATTGTCTAAAAGAAAAAGCTTCATTATATATTAAGGTTGCTGGCATTTCTGAAGATCTATTTGGTCCGCCTTTTGTCATTGCCCATATCAAATCAAAGGTTTTTAAGCAACCGGTAACACACAATATAGAAAAGATTTTAAATGAATTTTTCATAAGTGGCAGTGTAACGTATCTTAATTTTTTCCAGCTTGTACACCCATCAATCACTGCCGCTTCATACAGATCTGATGGAATAGAAACCAGCCCCGCCGCAAAGATAAGCATATTGTACCCTGCATACATCCATTCATTTACTAAAACAGCGCTCCATACATTTACATTTGGAGTTGCCAACCAATCCTTTGCTAAACTTCCACATCCGATTATCTCTAAAATTTTGTTAATTGCACCATATTGTGGATTAAGCATATAAACCCATATCAATGCAACAGCTGTCGAGGAAAGCATAATAGGCATAAAATAAGCTGTTTTGAAGAGTTTTTTCCACTTCAATTTAGAGGTAACTATTAAGGCTAAGACAAAAGATAATGGCATTAAAATGAAAAAGCCCCCTATCAAAAAATACATACTGTGTAAGAGAGATTTCCAAAAGTTCGCATTTGTCACTACATCTCGGAAGTTTTTTAACCCAACAAAAACTTTTGGCATTCCATAAACACCATTCCAACTTCTAAATGATAAATTCACCGTATTAATGACCGGATAAATGATTAAGCAAAACAGCAAGATTAAAGCAGGAGTCAAAAACATTATTGAAACAATTATATCCCTCTTTTTCTTTTTCATAAATTCACATCCTTTTTTATAAAACAAGGGCAGTCTAATGGCCACCCTTGTTTTTATTGTAAATTACTCATTTGATTTAATCTGAGTTATAATTTCATCTGCACATTGTTCTGGTGAATTACCAAGAGCAATTCCCTGGAGAGCATTTCTGACCGTATCCAATAAATATGTTCTATCATCATATGATTGTACATCGGATTTCATTTTTGTCATTGTTCCATAAATATCTAATACTTCCTTCATAAGCGGATCGTCTGTATCTAAGTCAAACTCTCGTCCAAAAATGTTTGGAATTACTTTTGTATAATCTGATAAACTTTGATCAGATGTCATCCATTTAACCCAATATACCGATGCATCAATCTCTTCCTGACTCTTATTCATAGTAGAAACATGCCAAACATTATTAACCCCGCCTTGTGTCTCTGATTTAAAAGATTCATTTCCATAAGGCATTGCAGTTACACCAACTTTAAATCCAACATCAGAAGCAGCTAAAGTTCCCATTACATCTGAGTTAAGTCCCCAAATCATTGCACTACCACCTGATGTAAAAGTAGATTTTTCCAATGCATAATCTGTAGATAAAATATCATCACCAAAATATCCTTTTTCGTTCATATCAGAAATTTTAGTATAGACGTCCATCATTTCTTTTCCATCATATTTCATAGAACCATCCGCTAATTTGTCTGCTGCATCAACTCCATAAGTGTTGTAAAGAATACAATTTGATAAATGTCCAAATCTAAAATTGGATTTTTCTCCTACCTGGAATGGTTTAATGCCTGCAGCTTTTAATTTTTCACAAACAACTTGCAATTCATCCCACGTTTTTGGAGGTTCGATATTATTTGCATTAAAAATATCTTCATTATAGAATAAACAAATAATATATTGCATATAAGGGATTCCCCAAATTCCCTCATATTCATCGTATTGTGCGCTTTCAAATACAGAATCATAAAAACTATCGTAATATTCTTTGTCTGCCTCCAAATATGGTGTCCAATCCAAAACCCCGTTTGCTGCAATATAATCCTTAACACGTGCACCACCATATTCTGTAAATACATTAGGTGTATCTCCACCTGAATATCCTGTTCTTAATTTATTTAAATAATCTTCCTCCGTGGTAATATTTTCAAGTTCTACAGTGATTCCATTATCAAGATTATTAAACTCATCAATTTTATCTGCAAAATATTTTTGTGATCCTTCATTTGTAATTCTTGTCATAACATGAATTTTTACATTATCAAATTTCATATTCTCAACATCATAACTTCTAGTTTCTGAATTTTCTTTTTTCTCATTGGACTCTTCTTTTGTTCCACATCCCGAAAATAACATTGTCATACAAAGTACCAAAAACAATATGCAACTAATAACCTTATTTTTCTTCATAATCATATTTCCTTTCTATACTTATAACTAATAAAATATTAATTTTTACATATTTTTTTTCCACATGAATCATTGACAACTTTATTTTTACTCCATGCAATTTTCCCATTTACAAAGCATTTATCCAACCCTGTAGCAAGTTGTTTGGGATTTTCATATGTTGCATTATCTTTAAATTCATCAAGTTTAAAAATGTTTATATCTGCATAATACCCTACTTTAATAGCTCCCCTTCCTGTTATTCCTACTCTTTCCGCAGGCATTGAAGTCATTTTTTTCACTGCTGTTTCCAAACTGTAAATTTTTCTTTCATTTACATATTCGCGAATAATTTTAGGAAAAGCGCCATACATTCTTGGATGCGGCATATTAGTCTCTGCATAAATTGCATCTGAAATAACACAAGAATACGGTAACTTTGCCACAACATCAACATCCTCTTGGCACATACTCATATTTACAATAGACACTTTTCCTTCTTCATCATTTAACAGATATCCAACAAATTCAGCAGCATCAGAAAAATTATAATTTATCACTGAATCTGCAACTGTTTTTCCTATGTACTTAATATTTTTCTCATGATTTACCCCTGTAATTAGAATTCTATCCCATCCCAGCGATAGCGCATAATTATCCCAGTCTGCATAAGTATATTTCAGCGAATCCCTAAAATTCTGTATTCCTTCTCCTGTTTCAAAACTGTTTAATATTTTTTTAATATCACCTTTTATCAATTGTGGAGGAATCATCGTAACCAAAGATGTGGATCCTCCCGTATAGGGATAAAAATCACATGCTACTTCTATTCCATTTTTTCGTGCTAATTCAATACAATCTATTGCCTTAAAAATTTCTCGATTCCAATTGTTTTTACCACAAGATTTAAAGTGACTTATTTCGACAGGACATCTAACTTTTTCAGCAATATCAATCACCTCTGTAATACTACTTACCAGCGAGTTCCCTTCTCCACGAATGTGAACACACCAAGGAATATTATGTTTTTTTAACGGTTGCAACATACGAATATAGTCTTCCTTAAAATTATAACATTCTGGTATATACATTATTCCAGCTGATACTCCAACTACTCCCATTTCAACTGCTTGTTCGATATAAGAAACAGCTTTTTTGATTTCCTCAGAATTAAACGGCGTATTAGAAAATCCTTTAATTGACGATTTTATCGTGCCACAACCAATCATAGTAGCAAAATTAACCGGCAAATTTATATTTCCAAGTTTACTAAAATAGTCACTTATTGTTTTTATTTCTCTAAAAGGTTTTCCTAAAACAGGTTCAGAAAAATCATATATTTCCTTTGATAGCTCTTCATCTAATGGTATAGGAACCATTGAGAACCCGCAATTACCAGCTACTACTGTTGTAATCCCTTGTGAAAGCAATGTAGTACCAAATTCCGTTCCATAAAAAGGTTGAATATCACAATGTCTGTGAATATCTATAAAACCAGGAGTTATTATGTATCCTTCTGCGTCAATTATTGATGTATTTTCTAAATTTTTTAATTTATATACTTCTTTGCCAATAAATATTTCTTTTATATTTTCATCTTCCAAAAGGAGCGAACCTACAAATGGTGGATTTCCTAATCCATCATATATATATCCATTTTTAATAAGAACATATGACATTTTATTCCTCCTTAGTTTCATTCAGATAATTATAAACTGTAAATCTGGATATATCTAAATATTCAGCAACTCGCTCTGCCGATTTTTTTATTAAAAACGCTCCTTTCTCATCCAAATATTTTACAATTTCCACTTTATCTTCCTTATCTAAAACATCTATTGTCTTACCCGTACTTTCTACTGCTTTTTCCATAAGAATTTCTAAAATTTCGTCTACATTTCCTGTAAAAATTTCATCCCTCGATTCATTTTTAGAAGTAAATTTTTCAATTGCAATTTGTCCTTTCATTAAATTAGTAATATCATAATTAATACACAAACTTCCGACAACTTTTCCGTTTTCATCAACAAAATATTTACTAGTCGATTTTAATATATGACCATTTGGCGCCGTATTGATATAACAATATTCATCTTTAGGGTTAGCCGTTCCTCTCAAAATTGCCAACCCAGCATCTGTTCCACCATCACCCACCTTTCTTCCTGTCACATGTCCATTCCAAATAGCCACAACTGTATTCTCGTAAGGTTTTGTAAGATCATGCAATACAACTTCACAATCTTCACCGAACTGTCTCGCAATACATTCGCATATATCACACAGAACTTTAAAATTATCACTCACATAACTCATTAATTTCACCACCCTTGTACAAAAGTAATTGCATGTAGTTAAACAACACATCCATCTCAACAATTTGTTCAATATGATTCTATCTTCTTTTCAACAAATAGTCAATATTTTGATTTATTATTTTATTTTTTTTCATATTTCATACAATATTTTCGCATTTTATTTGTTTATTTTGACTATTTTACAAATTATATACAGATTATATTGACTATTACAACCAAAAGTGTAATACTTTACCTATCAACAATTTGTTTATTATATTTACACTTTTTGTTGATTTACATACTTACATACACAAAGGAGTTAAATGAACATGTTTAATTTTTACAACTTTGAAGAAATCAAAAACACTCCCTCACCATCCTTATTATATTATCGCAATATAATACAACAAAACATTGATACAGCAATCTCAATTACTAAAAGTAAAAATTCATTATGGCCACATATTAAAAGCCATAAAATGCCAAATGTTATTAGGCTTTCTATAAGTAATGGTATTACACGCTTTAAATGTGCTACTATATCAGAAGCCGAAATCGCCGCCACTTGTGGTGCTACAGATGTATTACTTGCTTATCCTATCATTGGCCCTAATATAAAACGTTTTCTCAATTTAAGGATTGCTTTTCCACAAACACATTTTTATGCCATCGGAGACAATATAGAGTCTATTTATTTGCTCAGTAATTTACAAAAAGACTGTCCTGTTCATACCGATCTTTTTATAGACGTAAATCTCGGTATGAATAGAACAGGAGTGCCATTAGAAAATTTGGAAAAATTCATTGAAAAATGCAAAGAAATACCAGGGATCTCTATTGTTGGTTTTCATTGTTATGATGGACACCAAACAGATTCAGATCCTATCATTCGTAAAAAGAAAATACATGAAATGAGTAAAAAACTAAAAAAAATACTTGATTGTATAATTATCAAAAATCCCCATTATGCCAATATAATTATCGGAGGATCACCATCTTTTCCTTATCTTGTTGATGAATGGAAAAATGACGTACATTATACTACTTATTTTTCACCTGGCACTGTTTTTATATATGATTACGGATATCAGAAAAAATATCCCGATTTGCCTTTTTCCCCAGGAGCAGCTATTCTGACAAGAGTTGTTAGCCATCCTAATGACGCCTTATTCACAATTGATTGCGGATACAAGTCAATTGCCTCTGATCCACCTGGTCCTAAAGCTTTTTTATTAGGCGTGGATAATTACGAAGAGTGTTTTCAAAGCGAAGAACATTGGACTTTTCGTATGAAAAAAGGATATGAAAAAGAACGCCCACCAATTGGTAAGGAATTGTTTCTTTTACCAACCCATATATGTCCTACAAGTGCATTGTATAATCATGCAATTGTTATAGATAATAAGCATATTGTTGCACAATGGCCAGTTACTGCAAGAAATAGATTCTTACTTTACTAATCAAATCAAGGAGGCAAATATATGAATATCTATCATGTTTTAGAATCAAAAGGCATTTTATTACCATCTCCACCACCAAAAGGTGGCGTGTATACTCCTGTCAAGGAATTTGGTGATAACTTTTTATATTGTTCAGGTTGCGGCCCCGATTTAGGCAATGGAAATACTATTATTGGAAAACTCGGAGATAGTCTTTCCATAGAAGACGGGCAAAAAGCAGCATATAATTGTATGTTAAATTTACTAGCAAATCTACATGCTAAAATTGGAGACTTAAATAAAATTAAAAGCTTTGTAAAATTACTTGCTTTTGTGAACAGCACAGACAGTTTCACAGAACAGCCATTAGTTGTAAATGGAGCGTCCAATTTACTCATCGACATTTTCGGCGAAGAAATGGGTTGTCCTGCACGCTCTGCAATTGGTACGAATTCACTTCCTGGCGGAATCGCATGTGAAATAGAACTAATTGTTGAATTGAAATAAATTTAATCAAAAAAGATAAAACCCCAATTGTTCCCCCTCTCCTATACCACTACTGTTTTCAAAGAGAGGGGGATTACACCTCTATAGCATATTAGCAACTCCTGAAATTTTCAGACTACTCAACTTTGCCCTTGCGAGGATAGTAAAGTGCACCTCTGAATAATATTTTTATTCAAACTTTATCGTCCCCGGCATCTTATTATCCAAATCACAAAATAACTCTATTGACTCCAGCATTTCACATATTAGTAAGCCCAGCAAAATATCGTCCTTTGTTGCAATCCATACCGGTATTTGCAATCTCTTCGCGATAAATCGTATCAGTATCCCAATACCCATAATAACCAAATCTGGCTGCTGTTTATAAATCAACCAATATCTTCCAAGCCTATCCACCACTGTTCTAACCAGTTTGTACCTAGGATTGGTTGCTTTTAATATTTTTGTACTTCCAGCATGTTCCACCTATATTAATCAAGTTAAATATTTTCATAATCCACTTATTCCGTACCCCGTTTTATCTCTAAACGCATCTGGATTTTTCCCATTCTAATATAACCCGAATTTGCAAAAGCCTAGCACATTGCTTTATAAATCGGTATATGATCTACACATGCCCCCAACTTAAACAGCACTTTAATATCCTTAATAACCCTATTGTAAATCCTAAGATAAAAATCTCCACAAGCTGCATCATATCTTCATCGTCCCTGACCTTAAACGGGTGGTCTGGAAAATCATCAATCAGCTCTAACGGAATATCTCGGATTTTTGAAAGCTGTTCTTCATCTCTCTGTGCCTGCGTGGTAAATAAATCATCGAACTTCGTGAGAGTGAAGTCGCTCTTTCTTCCTGCCATCAGCTAACACCTCCTTTGTAAATTCAGCGCATGCCTTAGACACTGTGCTGTTTGGCTCATAAGCATAAATGCTTTTGCCTTTGGAAGAAGTTTCAGCAGCTTTCACGACAATCGGGATTTGTGTTCGATACATTCTTATCTGATTACTTTCGGTGTCCGTATTAGTGGTGACAGTATGGAACCTGAATTCCACGATGGTCAGATTGCATGGGTATTACAACAGGAATCTGTTGCTAATGGAGAAATCGGCATCTTCGCTCTTAACGGAGAAGCCTATATTAAGAAATTACAAAACGATAAAGACGGAATTTTCCTTATCTCTCTTAATGAAAAGTATGCACCTATCAAGGTTAGTGAAAATGACCGCTTAGACATATTTGGAAAAGTTCTTGGAAAATCTGATGCTTCTGCTATTACAGGACATTGCCGATAAAGCATTGCCGATAAAATTGCAAGTCCTTTTTATTGGACACATTATTTTGCATAATTGACAATAAGAAAATATCTATAGAACTGAAAAAAAGGGATTTTTATGGCGGTTACCAATAATATCAGAGAAATCCGGGAACAGCGTGGCATTTACCAGGATGACCTTGCCGCTGCTATCGGATACAGCACCAAAACTGTTGGCAGGATAGAACGTGGGGACAGCACCCCATCTGCCGAATTTATGCTGCGGATATCAAAATACTTTAATATGCTGGTGGAAGATGTATTCCACGTGGAAGATTGAGTCGGAGCAGCAATCCGGTTCACTTTCTATTTTGGACAGCTTTTCATGTCCTTATCAACAACTATAGTTTTTTTGATAAATGCTTGACTGTAAACCTTGTTTATAGCTTATTATTAAGTAAAATAGAGTTGCTCGAAAGGAGGGCATAATATGACTATAAAAGACGTAGAAGAGCGAACAGGTTTATCCCGTTCTAATATCCGTTTTTATGAAAAGGAAAAACTTATTGAGCCTTCGAGAAATGAAAGTAATGGTTATAGAGATTATTCTGAAAATGATGTGGAAAATATAAAGAAGATTGCATATCTACGTACATTGGGAATTTCTATTGAAGATATACGAAGTATTATATCCGAAAAAGTAACATTGCAGGAAATGCTTGAGAAGCAAAAGGAAGTATTAAAAAATCAGATTACTGATTTGACTAAGGCGAAACTCATGTGCGAAAAAATGCTGGATGAAGAAAGTATTAGTTATGAAAAATTACAGGTAGAACAATATGTAACAGATTTGCATGACTATTGGAAAGATAATCGAACTGTTTTCAAACTGGATTCCGTCAGCTTTTTGTATATATGGGGAAGTATGCTTACCTGGACTATGATTACCGCACTATGCTTGATTATTGGGGCTTTGTCTTATTCTAAGTTGCCGACAGAAATTCCAGTACAATGGAGTAAAGGAGTGGCAACATCCCTAGTTAATAAAAACTGGATTTTTATTTGTCCTGTTATATGTATCATAATCCGTTATTTATTAAAACCTTTTATCTATGCGAAATTGCAGATGAACAATTATTATGGAGAAATTATAACAGAGTATTTGACAAATTATATGTGTTTTATTGTGTTTTCAGTGGAAATCTTCTCCATACTTTTTACTTTCGGAGTGGTAAAAAGTGTTGTTGTACTGTTATTTGTGGACACGGCAATTTTTATTGGATTGTTAGTAGTTGGTTTGGTAAAAATGGATTTGAGAGGGAAAGAAGTTTTATGATTCAAATTTTATATTTCAGAAATAACAATAAGATACTATTTTCGCACGCCTACTATGAGAACGGCGGCTATGAGATAGAAATTGCATATACTGGCGAATAAAAGAACCGCTGTTGCATGGTTTATTGGCTTCCATGTAGCTGGTATTCGGCTGAGGTATTGAAAAAGATAATTTTCAATAATTTTTCAAAAATCAGAATCGACAATTCATGACAAATCAACCCTGAATCGGGGAACGTTTCTCATAGAAAAGAACTACAAAAAATAAGAAAATAAAAACGGAAAACCATTGTCTGTAGTATAAGTATTTGTTATTATGAAGTAAATAGCGGATATTTTACAAAGTAAAGCTTAATCTAGAAAATCTGCCAGTGGCAGGCCTCTGTAGATACCAAGGTATACAAAAGGAGAATGAAAAAATGAAAAAAGAAGACATGTCCTGCATCGACTGCGCAGTAAAAAACTGCAACAAAATGGATAAAACCTATCCGGATTTCTGTCTGACAACACACATGGATGAAGAAGTTCTAAATGAAGCTATGGAATGCTACAATGAAGACGAGAACCGCAAAGTCACAATCGCTGCAGCTGAAGTAGAGTATGAGAATTACTGCAAACATACCCGTGTCGAAGAAATCATGGATTTTGCAAAGAAGATTAATGCGAAAAAGATCGGGATTGCAACCTGTGTCGGATTGTTGAAAGAAAGCCGTATCCTGGCAGATATCCTGCGCAGACATGGCTTTGAGGTGTATGGTGTCGGCTGTAAAGCCGGAACACAGAAGAAGACATCAGTCGGCATCCCGGAATGATGCGAAGGTGTCGGTGTGAATATGTGTAATCCGATCCTGCAGGCAAAGCTTCTGAACAAGGCGAAGACGGACCTGAATGTTGTGGTCGGACTTTGTGTGGGGCATGACAGTCTGTTTTACAAATATTCCGAGGCACTGACTACGACAGCAGTGACGAAAGACCGTGTATTGGGGCATAATCCGGTGGCTGCGCTTTATACTGCGGATAGTTATTATTCGAAGTTGAAGAAGAGTGAAGAAGAGTAATATTTCTAATTTGGGCGTTTAAAGATACATAAAGATATCCCATTCAAGCATTTCTCTTTTTATCCAACGAAAAAAAGAACACACAACACTCTGTATGTTCTCTTTCTGTATGTGAAGTCCAATATTATACTTTGAAGTAGCTATCCAATCCTTTGAACTCTTCCGCTTTCATTTCTTTTGTAACATCAGCATAGATGTTCAGTGTAGTTGAAATATCTGAATGTCCGAGTGCGTCTTGAATGACCTTTATATTTATGCTTCCTTCTTCCATGAGATTACAGCAAACGTAGTAGTAATGTCTATCAAAAGGCTTTTACATATTAGGTAAAAGCATGTAAAATTTCTTTTACATAGCTTAATTGCGGTCTATTTAGCTTGTTTCTTGACTACTCAGGAAAAATATTTCTACCCTCGCCCCACCTGTATTTTCAGAATTTGAAAGTTTAATACCTCCACCATATTTTTCAGCCACAGTTTTTGCAAAAAATAGTCCCATCCCATAATGGGCTTCGCCATTTCTACTTGTGTCATCCATAAAAAACTGCTCTGTGCCATGCAATAATGCTTCTTTTGTAAATCCTGATCCGCTATCCTCCACAATGAATGTCAGCCGGCCATCCTGCTCCTTTGCGTCAATATAAATGATTCCATTTTCTTTTGTATGCTCCACTGCATTCTGAATCATATTCATTACGGCCCGGAACATTGGATCATAAGCAATCGTTACCTTTTTATCACTTTGTCCCGCCTTCCAATCTATTTTCTGGTGATAGATTTCTACCAGTCCGAGTGCCTGTTCCTTTATATCTGCGAAAAAATCTTCTAACCTTACCGTTGTATAGGTAACATCACTGCAATTCCATGATTTTGTGACATCTATCAACTGTTTTACATAACTTTGTATCTGTGTTGTGCCGTTCAAAACATAAGTGATATTATTCTTCTGTTCTGTGGTCAGTTCAGTCTCTGAAAGTAGTTCTGCATTTCCCCGTACAATCGTAAGAGGTGTTTTAATATCATGCGCCAAAGCAGACATCTGTTGTTTCTTTTCCTGCTCTGTTTTCCACTGCTTTTCTAAAGATTCTCGCAATGCATCTCGCATATCATCGATTGCCGATAAACAGTCATCAAACTCTTTGATACCGGAACAGGATGTCTCATATTCCAGATTTTGATCCTTTATTTGTCTGATTGCGTCTAATACAGGCTGCATCTGCTTTTTGATTCTTTTTCCAAAACGTATGGACGGAATGATGATAATCGCTACCGCTCCAATCACTGACATAATACTCATCACATTCTGTGGTCCTATAAAATGCTCCCTCAAAAAAGCTGAATGATATTGAGGTGTCAGGCGATATTGCAAAACAACATATTCATTTTCCCTTGAAATTACTTTATAAAAATATTTCCCGGATGCGTTTCCGTACTTTGCAACATTCCATGCTATCTGTTCGTATTGTTCTGACAGATCTCCACCTATTTTCTCTCCATTCTCTGAAAAGATTACATAATCACAAAGTGCAGGAATCATCTCAGCAGTTACTTTATCCGCACGTAAAATCGTATCATATGCTTCATTAATCTTTTGCTCTGCATAATTCGCCGGATAGATACAGCCCACACTAATCAAAAGGTACAGCAGCAGCCAAGCAACAATCACCAAACCTACTAATGATCCAAGCATGACCAGTACATATCTCATAAAAATCCAGCTGAGTGCATTGCTTCTCTTTACTCTTCCCATTTATATCCAATCCCCCAGACTGTTTTTATCGGTGTATAATCATAATCCGCAAATTTTGCTCTTATATTTTTGATATGCGTGATAATGGTACTGTCATTACTCTCACTGTCAAAACCAAAGACCTCTTCTAAAATCTGTTCTTTCGAGAAAACCTGTCCCCTGTTTTTAGCCAGGAATTCACAAATTTCGTACTCTGCTTTCGTAAGAGGAAGTTCCTTATTATCAACCAATAGTTTCTTTTGAGATATTTGAATACAGACCCTCCCCAAAACCATCCGGACAGAATGTTCCCTGTGCTCTCTTCTAAGATGTGCATTGATCCTTGCCCGAAGTTCCATCACTCCAAATGGCTTTGAAATATAATCATCTGCTCCTAAAGAAAGTCCGTTTACCAGACTGTTTTCCTCCGTTTTTGCGGTAAGAAACAAAATCGGACAATCCACAAGTGCCCTGATTCTTTTGCATAATTCAAAGCCGTCCATTCCAGGCATCATAATGTCAAGTAAAATCAGGTCATAACGATGTAATTCTTCCATATTAAGTTTCAGCGGATTACTTACTTTGGTAACCAGATGTCCATCCTTATTCAAAATGCTTTCTATCATTTCCAGAATTGCCGGTTCATCATCAACTGCCAGTATTTTTGCCATAGTTTCCCTCGATTCTATTCCGATATTCTGTTTCCTTCCCAGTGGTTTACCCACCAAAAATAGTATACCATACTAATCCCTGTAAATGTTAAGCAACCTGGTATGAATGACAACCATTCACCTACACTAGTTTCTCCCAATACAGATTGCAGATAAGTATATGGTACTCTACCCGTCCAGCAGACAAATACATATTTCCACACATAATCTCCAAGTCCGGTAAGCATCAATGCACTAATTAGTCCTGATATAATCCCTGCTCCAATGGATACCCCTTTTCCAAACTGAAAAGCCAGAATCAGCTGCCACAGATAAAGTGGAACACTGCTTCCCCACAGCAGCAATGCTGCAAATATACATCCTTTCATGATTTCGATATCGCTTGATGCGATTCTTCCAAATCCAATTCCGAATATGATTGCTGTCAATAGGATAGAGCACAGACACAAAACCAGTAGCATCAACAGTTTCGATAAAAATGCTGCAGGTTTATCCGGTAAAGACAACAGATTTTGAAAATCACCTGCATTTTGTTCCTGTTCCATCACACTTGCTGTAAAAATTCCAATAAGTACCGGAAGTCCTGCTCCTATTGCCTGATAAAATGCAATCACTTTCATATTTTCATTCCATGGTGAAAAAAAGTAATATATTAAAAATATAACGCTGGTTATAATCGGAATCAGTAAGTGTGCCAGAATCACAGATGTTCCTTTCATCTTTCGCAAGTCTGCATTAAGAGATCTTCCAATCATCTTATTTCACCTCTCTTCTCTCAAACCATTTCAAAAACAGAACCGTTACAAAAACAAACCAGATGATTGAGAGACACATTCCCGGAACAATGACTCCCGTATCCAAAAGAGGATTCCCTGTTTCTGCGGCAAGTCCATTTGGTAAAACATGAAGCAACGGGCACATCATTCGCATAGGGATTGCAGAAACAAGTACATACCAGATTCTGGTTTGTGATATTACCACACCGCTGACGGTAATAAATAGGCAGACGAACAGGTTTACAATCATTCCAAATCGTTCACTTAAAAATAAAGCTACCGGAATCTCCCATAACTCAGAAACCGTCAGAAACAATACTGCAATCAACGCTCCTCCAACTGGAACATGTGTCGTTAGAAGAAAGCCTCCAAGCGTTGCTCCTGCAAACACAATCACATTAGAAAACAAAATCATGTACCCAATATAAATAATTTTCCCCAGCAACAATTTTCTTCTGTCTGTGGGAATAGTCATTAAATGATAGTATTTTATCTTTTTCTCCTGCGCCACAGAAAGATAACAAAATAGAGCAATCATCCCCGGCAGCAAAAGTGTATACCACCAGTTCCAAACACTTTCTGCATAAGCATTTGTCATCCCAAGAGTAAATATAAATGCCATGACAAATGTAAGAAGAGGAAATCCCCAGATAAACTTTTTTCGCATGGTTCTTTTGGCTTTTTGATGTTCTGCTTTTATAATATTAACCATGGATTTCACCTGCTTTCTGGTTTTTTCTTACCACATTCATAAACAAATCTTCAAGATTATCTCCCTGCTTTAATGCTCCTTCGTATCCTAAGATTCCACCTGAAATAATCCCGACTTTATCTGCAAGTAACTGTACCTCTGAGAGAATATGACTGGAGAGAATTACAGTGATTCCCTGTTCCGGAAAAGACCGGATCAGCTCTCGTAATTCCTCGATGCCTATTGGATCTAATCCATTCGTAGGTTCATCCAATATCAAAAGTTCCGGTTCTCCAAGCAATGCCATTGCAATGCCTAGTCTTTGCTTCATCCCCAAAGAAAACTGTCCTGCTTTCTTCTTTCCGGTGTTTGTAAGTGATACAATCTGCAAGACCTCATCAATTCTGTTTTCATCTGTACCAAGCAATAATTGTCTTACCTTCAAATTCTCTCTGGCGGAAAGATTTTCATAAATAGGCGGATTTTCAATTAACGCTCCTATTTTTGATAAATCTTTCCTATCCAAAAGTTTTCCATCAAAGTAAATCTTTCCTGCAGTTGGTTTCATCATACCGGTCAGCATTTTCAATGTGGTAGATTTACCAGCGCCATTCGGTCCAAGCAGTCCATAAATCTGTCCCTTTTCGATATTAAGTGAAACATTATTTACCGCTTTCTGTTTTCTAAAATATTTACATAGATTTTGTGTCTGTAACATCATTTTCATCTTTACTATCCTTCCTTCTATATTTCATTTCTTACTGAAATATAACCTAACAGAAAAAAATAAAGATTTGATGAAGATTTATTCCCGTATGGAATAAACCATCAATTGAATATCATTATCAGAACTCGGCTTTCCACTGAAATCAGCAAAGCTGTTACAAATACGAAGTCCTAATTTACAGAATATCTCCGTGATTTCATCCAAACTATATAACCTTATAGGATTTCCTTCTTTCATTTCAGGCTTATAAAGTGCTTCTCCATACATATAGTCTACCTGCCCATATATCAGCGTTTTTCTATCCTTCTCCCATTCAAAAGCAGATAATGTAAGTCCCTTTTCTCCTGCATCCCATAACTTGCAAGGGAAATGTGTTTGGGCATAGCTTCCATTCATGATATCCATAAAGTGCTTTCCACCATTTTTAATGCTTTCGCAATGACAGAAAAAATCTTATGATTTTCCCCATCGTCTTCAAGATATCCTATTGCTCCATCCGCCATATTCAGCACAACATCAAATTCCTTATCAAATGTGATCGTGCGAATGTCCTGACAAATGAACTTTCAATGGCAAGTTCTTCTCCGACCACTCCGAAACAAGCTCCGGATGTACTTCTGTTAAGCTGTTGTTCATAGCCAAACCTCAACCTCCTTGTGCTTAGAGTATATGAAGTTTTGGCTTTATCTTGTAGTTTGCGAATATCCGTATAAATAGAAAAAGCCCTTTGAGAAAAGGATTTCTCCTCTCTCAAAGGGCAAGTTGACAAACTGGAATTTTCAAATTAGTCTTTGCAAATAACCTTTGAACCTTCACCATCAATTACAATTCCCTGACGGTTGTTAATTGGGCATAGATTCAAATCCGAAAATTCAGTCATTATTTTCTCGGTAACTTTCTTAAATGGTGCTGTAAGATAGTGCGGAAGAACATAGAAATCAATCAAATCAAGCCCTGCATCATCTTCTTGTGAGTAGTCCTCCGGCTTTTCATCCATTTGTTCAATATATTGGATAGTTGGAGCGCATATAATCGCACCCGCCGATTCACCGATCATCATTTTTCCCTTTGCCAATTCTTTCTTCAATAGCTCATCCGTTCCCGTTTTACGGAGCTGGTCCATAAGGAAGAAAGAATTTCCGCCGGTAAAATATATCACATCCGCATCTTCAAAAACGGACTGTATCGTTAAATAAGCCTCCGTTGAAATATCAATTTCCGTTACGGCTGCTCCCAGTTTATTGAATAGCTTTCGAGCCGAGCCGACATAACCGGTATAGCCTTCACGCAGCGAAGCTGTGGGAATAAATGCGACTTTCTTGTTATCAATTTCTTCCTTTATCAGACTTCCTACACTTGAAAAATGCGAACATAAAAATAGTTTCATCAATATTCTCCTTTATAAATTCCGATTTGTATTTCTGTTTGTTTTAAAAATGGGCAATCCCGATTGGAATTGCCCACTCATTGCACTAATTATGCGATTTTTTCTTGCTTGCACCGATTTCTGCATCAATTGATGTAAGTTTGATGTAAATCGCTGTTTTTTTAGTTTTTTATCAAATGAAGTACGTCCCGTCATTTTAGTGAAACGGTACATCCATACATCATCTTAATAGAGCTTTGCACCTGCTGGAATGTGGTTATCAACCATGATCAGATGCAGTTCTTCATCTTCTGAGTCTTTCAGATTATTTACTGCTGATAATAACATACCGCAAGACTCAATTCCCATCATCTTTCTTGGTGGAAGGTTTGTGATGGCGATCAGTGTTTTACCAACCAGTTCTTCCGGCTCGTAATAAGCGTGAATACCGCTTAAAATCGTACGATCTGTGCCTGTTCCATCATCAAGAGTGAACTGAAGGAGTTTCTTTGACTTCGGTACTGCAACACACTCTTTAACCTTTACAGCTCTGAAATCTGACTTGCTGAATGTATCAAAATCAACTTCTTCCTCAAATAAAGGCTCAATCTTTACATTAGAGAAATCAATTTTTTCCGGCTCTGCTTTCATTTCTTCGGCAGCCTGATTTTTTACATCATTTTTCTTATTTACATCACCGAGTGACTTCATTGTCGGGAACAGTAACACGTCTCTGATTGCTTCTGCTCCTGTCAACAACATACACATTCTATCGATACCAAATCCGATACCACCTGTAGGAGGCATACCAATCTCTAAGGCATTCATGAAGTCTTCATCTGTTGTGTTAGCTTCATCATCACCCTGTGCAAGCAGTTCTTCCTGTGCTTTGAAACGCTCTCTCTGGTCGATTGGGTCATTCAGCTCTGAGTATGCATTTGCCATTTCCCATCCATTCATAAAGAACTCGAAACGCTCTACATATTCTGGATTTTCTGGCTTTTTCTTTGTAAGTGGCGAAATTTCAACCGGATGATCCATTACGAATGTCGGCTGAAGAAGGTGCTCTTCTACATATTCTTCAAAGAACAGATTCAGGATATCACCTTTTTTATGTCTCTCTTCAAATTCAAGATTGTGTTCTTTTGCAAGTTCTCTTGCCTGCTCCAGAGTCTCAACCTCATTCCAGTCAACGCCTGCGTATTTCTTAACTGCGTCAACCATTGTGATACGCTCAAATGGTTTACCAAGATCCATCGGGATTCCTTTGTAAACGATCTGTGTTGTTCCAAGGACTTCCTGAGCAACAAAACGATACATATTCTCTGTCAGATCCATCATGCCGTGGTAATCTGTATATGCCTGGTAAAGCTCCATCAGAGTAAATTCTGGGTTATGTCTTGTATCAAGACCTTCGTTACGGAATACACGTCCAATCTCGTATACTTTCTCAAGTCCACCAACGATCAGTCTCTTCAGGTACAGCTCAAGTGAAATACGAAGTTTCAGATCTTCGTTCAATGCGTTAAAGTGTGTCTCGAATGGTCTTGCTGCTGCTCCTCCTGCATTTGCTACAAGCATTGGAGTCTCAACTTCCATGAATCCTTCTCCACTTAAGTACTTACGGATTGCTGCCAGGATCTTTGAACGTTTGATAAATGTATCTTTAGAGTCTGCATTCATGATCAGGTCAACGTATCTCTGACGGTAACGTGTGTCTGTATCTGTCAGACCGTGGAACTTCTCTGGAAGCATCTGTAAGCTCTTAGAAAGAAGTATCATCTTTTCAGCATGGATAGAGATTTCTCCTGTTCTTGTTCTGAAAGCAAATCCTTCTAATCCGAAAATGTCACCAATATCTGAACGTTTGAAATCTGTATATGCATCAACTCCGATTGCATCTCTTGCGACATATACCTGAATATTTCCCTGTAAATCCTGAATGTTACAGAAGGAAGCTTTTCCCATAACTCTCTTGAACATCATACGTCCAGCGATTGATACGTGAATTGGATTTGCATCCATAATGCTTCTCTTGTCTTCGTAATCTTTCTTCAGAACTTCTTTTACCTGCTCTTCATCCAGTCCGTCTACATTTGGCTCCTGGCGGTCTTTTAAAATCTCAGCTTCGTGTGCTTCATAAAGATTTTTCACTTCGAGTGAATGGTGTGTCTGATCAAATTTTGTAATCTGAAATGGATCTCTTCCATTCTGCTGAAGTTCTGCGAGTTTTTCACGACGAACTTTTCTCAACTGATTTAAGTCTGGTTCCTGTGTTTTTTTCTGATTATCTGCCATTGTATATCTCCTTCCTAGAGTGAGCGGTTGATACCCAGAACCTTGTACTGGATCACACCTGCCTGTGTCTCAACAT
This sequence comes from Mediterraneibacter sp. NSJ-151, assembly GCF_022487435.1. Lineage (NCBI taxonomy): Bacteria > Bacillati > Bacillota > Clostridia > Lachnospirales > Lachnospiraceae > Mediterraneibacter > Mediterraneibacter sp. NSJ-151. The sequence continues at coordinate 22,412 of NZ_JAKVPP010000005.1, forward strand.
CTACTACGTCTCCGACTTCTTTGCCCATCAGAGCCTGTCCTACAGGTGACTCGTTTGAAATCTTTCCTTCCAAAGAGTTCGCCTCTGTAGATCCTACGATTTTGAATTCGATTTCTTCATCAAATGTTACATCGTATACTTTTACTGTACATCCAACATTGATTCTGTCTAAATCCACTTCGTCTTCCACTACAACCTCTACATTTTTAAGAATTGCTTCAAGTTCTTCGATACGAGCCTCGATATCGCGCTGCTCATCTTTTGCTGCATCGTATTCAGCATTCTCTGAAAGGTCTCCCTGTTCTCTTGCCTCTTTTATCTTAGCTGCAACTTCTTTACGTTTTACTACTTTTAAATTTTCCAGTTCTTCTTCCAATGCTCTTAATCCAGCATATGTCAGTAATCTTTTCTTTGCCTCTGCCATGATTTATTCTCCTTTTTAGTCTCACGTGTTTTCTTTTTAAGTCTGCAATCATATCTTATGATTAACTTTAGAATTACTATTTTTCAAATCTATATTTTGAAATAAATATATTCTGAATACTTCTGTCTTATTCTTCTGTCTGTTTGTTCTTGTAAATTAATCTCATAACGCAACTAAAAGATGTCCCAAACCTTTTGTTTTTCAAGCATGGTCCATCTCTTTTTTAGTCTTATTCGCAGTTACAATATTATACCCAATCATGCCAATACTGTCAAGATTTTTTCAAGTTCTTCATAGCTCTCAACGCTATTGATATCATCTCTTAAACGTGCTGCATTATGCAGTCCTTTGGTATACCAGGCAACATGTTTTCTCATCTCTCGGATTCCGGTATAATCACCTTTATATTGCAGTTGGAGTCTTGCATGTCTAAGCATCATCTGACGTATCTCATCTACATCCGGACGTTTCGGCATTTCACCTGTTTTTTCATATGCTATCAGCTCCGAAAAGATCCATGGATTTCCTTGTGCCCCGCGTGCGATCATTACTCCGTCACATCCTGTTTGTTCCTGCATTGCAACAGCCTTTTCTCCCGATGTTACATCTCCATTTCCAATAACTGGAATATGAACGGCTTCCTTTACCTGACGAATAATATCCCAGTCAGCTTTTCCTGAATAATACTGTTCTCTCGTTCTGCCATGTACCGCAACTGCCGAAGCTCCGGCTTCTTCAATAATCTTTGCAATTTCTACTGCATTTACATGTTCATCATCAAATCCTTTTCGGATTTTGACAGTTACCGGTTTTTGAATTGCCTTCACTGTTGCTGATACAAGTTCATACACCAGCTTCGGATTTTTCATCAATGCAGACCCTTCTCCGTTTCGGACAATTTTCGGCACCGGACATCCCATATTAATATCTAATATCGAAAATGGTCTTTCCTCGATACGTTTCGCCATCTCACTTACAATCTTTGGATCTGAACCAAATAGCTGCAATGATACCGGCATCTCATCCGGATGAATCTGAAGCAGACTTTCTGTATTTTTATTGTTATATAAAATCCCTTTTGCACTGATCATTTCCATGCACAGCAGACCTGCTCCCTGTTCTCTACATAACAAACGAAATGGCAGGTCTGTTACGCCTGCCATCGGTCCCAGTACATAGCAATTGTCCAATGTAACATTTCCAATTGTTAACTGTTTCATATAGTTCCCCTTAACCTATTCTTCTGAATCTTCGACATCATCCAAATCAATATCTTCTCCAAGATATTTGACTCTATAATACAATTCCAATGATTCAAATAATTCTCTTTTTGTATTCTGCAATTCTTTAATTTTAAGAACGCTTCCAATTTCGTCAAATTCGAAATCATTTTCATCATGTTCGACTTTCAATTCAAGGTTTCCATCTTCATCATATACAACCATGAGGATTCCGCCAACATCAGCTGTATACAGTACACACATGATTTGAAGTTCCTGGCGAATTGACTCTGGAAGTGTCATAAAATCTGGATTCAAATAAAACTTCTGCTCATATGCACTGGCTGCACAAAGTACAATCTCTTCTGTGTTTTCCATATCATACCACCTTATACATATCCGTATACTCCACGCACAGATACCTCTCCTGCATATACGGTTTCTTTACTTCCATCTTCCCGGCGGACAATTAATTCACCGGTTTCATTAATTCCCAAAGCATGTGCCTGATAAGATTCTTTTGCACCTAAAATGCAGACATCCTTTCCGCAATTCACAAGCAGCTTATTATATTCTTCCTGAATAAAGCTCAAATCTTCCTGTTTTTCAAATTTTTCATAGCATTTTTCAAACTCAGACATAATTTCTGCTACGATCGGTGCTCTCTTCTGTACTTCCCCAATCTCAATCCGAAGAGAAGTTGCCTTATCTGCTATCTCCTCTGGAAATATTTCTGTGTTGACATTGATTCCGACTCCGATCACTACATGGTTAATATAGTCGATTTCTGTACTCATCTCTGTCAATATCCCAACAATCTTTTTTCCATTCAGGATAATATCATTCGGCCACTTAATCTGTACATCTAATCCGGTACATGTACGCAATGCTCTTGCTACGCTATAAGCCATTACGATTGTCAGCATAGGTGCTTTTACCGGTGGAAATTTTGGTCTAAGCATAATGGACATATAAATGCTGCTGCCGGATGGTGAATCCCACCCACGTCCTCTTCTTCCTCGACCTGCAGTCTGCATATCTGCCACTACGAGTGTCCCGTGTGACGCACCTTCTTCACCTAACTGTTTTGCTTTTATATTTGTTGAATCAATCTCATCAGAATAGACAACATGCTGTCCGGCCCACTTTGTCCGGCCATCCAAAAGGCTTTCTAACTCCTCTTGTGTCATAACGTCTGCACTGCCCACGATCCGATATCCACGATTCCGAACCGCTTCGACCTCGTATCCTTCTTCTTTTAATTGATTCATTACTTTCCAGACTGCTGTGCGTGAAACTCCAAAAGTCTCACACAACTGCTGCCCGGAAACATAATCTTTACTTTCTCTCAAAAGCTTTAAGATTTCTGTTTTCATTTATTTTACTTCTCCAAGTGTTGCTACCATAACCGCTTTAATTGTATGCATACGGTTCTCGGCCTCATCAAATACTTTTGACTGCTCAGATTCAAACACTTCATCTGTCACTTCCATATCTGTAAATCCGAAGCGTTCTCCCATCTCTTTACCAATTGTCGTATTCAAATCATGGAATGCCGGTAAGCAGTGTAAAAAGATTGCCTGTTCTCCTGCATTTGCCATAATTTCTTTTGTAACTTTATATGGTGCAAGTTCTTTAATACGTGACTCCCACACCTCGTCCGGCTCACCCATAGATACCCATACATCTGTATAGATAACATCTGCGCCTTTTGTTCCTTCTATTGCATCTTCTGTCAATGTAACACTTCCACCTGACTGGGCTGCATATCCGCGGCATGTCTCAACTAATTCTGCATTTGGGAAATAGTTTGATGTTGTGCAGGCAACAAAGTGCATACCTAATTTTGAGCAGGCGATCATCAGAGAGTTACCCATATTATATCTTGCATCACCCATATATACCAGCTTACGCCCTTTTAAATCTCCGAAATGTTCGCGGATCGTCAACATATCTGCCAGCATCTGTGTTGGATGATACTGGTTTGTCAGCCCGTTCCATACCGGAACACCTGCGTATTCTGCCAATGTCTCTACGATTTCCTGATCAAATCCGCGATATTCGATTCCATCATACATTCTTCCAAGTACACGTGCTGTATCTTTGATTGTTTCTTTCTTTCCAATCTGAGATCCTGTAGGTCCAAGATAAGTAGACCCCATTCCCATATCAGATGCTGCAACTTCAAAAGCACATCTTGTTCTTGTACTGTCTTTTTCAAAAATCAGCGCAACATTTTTCCCTTTGTAGTGGTCCACCGGAATTCCTTTTTTCTTTTTTTCTTTTAATTCTGCTGATAAATCAAGCAGGTATGTAATTTCTTCCGGAGTAAAGTCTTTTAATGTCAAAAAATTTCTTCCCTTTAAGTTCATGTCTTTCTTCTCTCCTATTCCCACATATAAACATGTATATCTTGGTAAATATATATGGCAAAACTATGATTCATGTGTAAATTCACACGTTTTGCCCTATATCTATTTACTACAATACCATATTCCAGTGATAAATCCAACATTATTTTCGTCTCTGTCTTGCTGCTTCAAACATCAAAATGGAAGCTGCAACTGCTGCATTCAAGGATTCTGCCTGTCCCAACATAGGAATCCGTATCCATGTGTCCGCACAATCTGCCACTTCTTGTCTCAGTCCATTTCCTTCATTTCCAATCAGATAAGCTGTGCCATTGAGATAGCACTCCTCATCATACGCATTCTTCCCATCCAAATGAGCCGCATAAACCTGAATCTGATGTGCCTTCAATTCTTCTATTGTATCTGTCAATTTCTCCACATACACAAATGGCATACGGAAAATTGCACCCATCGTAGAGCGGATCACTTTCGGATTGTAAATATCCACGCTGTCTTTACTAAGAATAATCCCTGTAACCCCCGCTGCCTCTGCAGTTCTGAAAATGGTTCCAAGATTTCCCGGATCCTGAAGATTATCTAACACAAGCAGCATTTCTTTTTTTTCTGTACCTTTTTTTAAAATATCTGCCAACGTGTATTTATTCTGCCATACAATTGCCAATACCCCTTGAGGTGTTTTTGTATCTGCAATATATGAAAACACCGTCGGAGTTACAAACTCCGGCTTCACATTTCCCGGCAGTTCTGCTTTATGCTTTTTATAAAACTCTTCTGTTACATAGAGTGCTTTTAGCTTATCCTCAGGTATTTCCCTTACCATACGGATTCCTTCTACAATAAATACACCCTCTGTATTTCTTGCTCTGTTTTTCTTTTGAAGCTGTACAATCTCCTTAATTCTCTGGTTACTTGTACTTGTGATCATTCGTCTGTTAATCCTTTCTTTACTTTAGCTTAAACCTCTCTAAATCAGAATTTTTCCCGATAATAAATAACATATCATCCGGTTGCAATGGTTTTGATGGATCTAATGCCATATCCATCTTGTCTTCCTTTAAAATTCCGATTACGTTAATCCCATATTTTTCGCGGACCCGCAGCTCTGCCAGACTCTTTCCTTCCCATTGTTTCGGAAGCAGTTTCTCTGTCAGACTATAATCCGGAGATAATTCAATCCAATCAATAAATTCTGTCGATATCAGCTTTTTTGCTACACGTTCACCCATATCGATTTCCGGATACACAATCGAGTCAGCACCGACTTTCTCAAGAATCTTTCCCTGCAGTTCGTCCATTGCTTTTACCAATACATAAGAAATTCCCATTTCTTTCGAAATCATAGTTGCCATGATCGCAGCTTCAAGATTTTCTGAAACTGCAATCACTGCCCCATCCAGATTGCGGGCTCCGATTGTTTTCATAAATTCTGGCTCTGTTACGTCTCCGCACATTGCATATGAAACTGAATCTGCAATATCCTGTATCTTCTCATAACAATTATCAACTGCGATTACATCGCATCCAAAACTCTGCAAGGTCAATGCTACACTTTTTCCAAAGCTTCCAAGACCGAACACAGCAAATTGTTTTCCCATCTTCTATCTCCTATCCTATCATAATCTGTTTTTCCGGTAATTCACGATACTGTTCTGCATTTTTCCCTTTTCCTGCAAAAATCATTGCCATCGTGACCGGTCCGATTCTTCCAATGTACATTATCACCATCAGTACATACTGACTTGCTCTGCTCAAGCTAGGTGTCAAATCTGCCGATAAACCAACTGTAGCAATTGCCGATGTTGTTTCATATACAATTCTCAAAAAATTCACCTGTGGATCTATAATCGTGATGATAATTGTTCCTGACATCCAAAACATAATTGTCAAAAATAAAATTGTCACCGCAGATTTTACTTGTGAGAGTGGAATTTTTCTTCCATAACACTCTATATCACGACTTCCTCTTACTACACTTAAGCAAGTCAATAACAGCAGCGCAACCGTTGTCGTTTTTACGCCTCCTGCCGTTCCTCCGGAAGAACCTCCGATCATCATCAGCAAGCAGCCGATTGCCTTCGATGCGGCTGTCAGCCCTGATTGAGAAACTGTCGCAAATCCTGCTGTTCGTGTTGAGACAGATTGAAATAATGACGCCTGTACTTTCTGCCAGAATGTCAATTTTCCCATTGTCACAGGATTATGATATTCCAATAAAAGAAATGCAAACATTCCAAACAAAAGCAGCCCTGCCGTCATTGTAAGTACAATCTTGCTCTGCAAAGACAGTCTGTGAAAGAAATTTCGCCTCACATCTTTTATACTTCGCACTTGTTTTATATTATTCAAAATATCATACCACACTACAAATCCAAGTCCTCCGCTTACAACGAGAAATATCGTCGTAAAATTAATGATTGGACTTGTGACCATATGCATATAACTGGAGCTCCCGAGTATATCAATACCTGCGTTGCAAAATGCTGATATAGCATGGAATATCGCATATGCAATTCCTTTTAACACTCCATATTTTGGAACGAAGTAAAAACTATAGGCAAGTGCACCGATTCCTTCAACGAAAAATGTGCCTTTTATGATCCGAATAATATATTGTACCATTCCACTCAGCGTATCCAACCCATAGCTTTCCTGGATCATAACTCGTCTTCTCAGGGAAATCCTTTGTCCTGCAAGGATCATAAATGCAACAACGCATGCAATAATTCCAAGTCCTCCAATTTGAATCAGGAATAATAAGATTACTTTTCCCACCACAGTAAATTGTACTGCCGGAGTAACTGTAACAAGCCCTGTCACACAGACTGCTGTAACCGACGTAAATAATGCATCGGTAAATTTCATCGGTGTTGTCACGGAAAATGGCATCCATAGAAGTACTGCGCCAATCAAAATTACGAACAAAAATCCCAGTCCGATTACCCGCACTGTATTAAAGCTTCCTTCTTGCAAACGCTCTTTTATTGTTTTCTTTCTCATATTTTTATACCTTGAATCTATATCCAACTCCCCAGATTGTTTCAATATACTGTGGGTGCGATGTATCGTATTCGATTTTCTCTCGGATTTTCTTTATATGCACTGTTACTGTTGCAATATCTCCTACTGACTCCATGTCCCAGATTTCTCTAAATAGTTCTTCCTTCGAATACACATGATTCGGATGACCTGCAAGAAATGTCAACAAATCAAACTCTTTTGTTGTAAATGATTTTTCTTCGCCATTTACCCATACGCGCCGTGCTGTTGTATCAATCTTCAATCCACGGATTTCTATGATTTCATTTTCATCCACACTGCTTCCGATCAAACGCTCATATCTTGCCAGATGTGCCTTAACACGGGCAACCAGTTCGCTTGGGCTGAATGGTTTTGTCATATAATCATCCGCTCCCAGTCCCAGTCCACGGATTTTGTCTATGTCATCTTTTTTTGCTGAAACCATAATGATTGGTGTATTCTTATTGTTTCGTACCTGTTTGCAAATCTCAAACCCATCTACTCCCGGAAGCATAAGGTCTAAAATGATTAAATCAAATTCTTCTCCTAATGCTTTATCTAATCCCAGTTGTCCGTCATTTGCAACTTCCACCTCAAAATTACTAAGCTCCAAATAATCACGCTCTAATTCTGCGATACTTTCTTCGTCTTCGATTATTAAAATTCTTTTGCTCATTCGATTGGCACCTCCTGATATTTTCTGACAACAAAATACATTGTTGTTCCTACGCCTTCTTCGCTGGTCGCCCATATTTTACCGCCATGTTCTTCTACAATCTTCTTCACGATCGCAAGCCCGATTCCGCTTCCGCCTTTGGAAGAATTTCTTGACGCATCTGCACGATAAAATCGTTCAAATATGTATGGCAGATCCTTCGTAGCAATTCCCTTTCCATTATCACTTAATTCTACCTGGATAAAATCTCCCACATCCAAAATTTTCATCCTTATTTCTGCCTGTGGCTTGTCTGTATATTTTAATGAATTGGAAACAATATTGTTGATCACTCTTCGCATCTGTTCCGGGTCTACTATGATCTTAGAATCCTCTTCAAGATAATTACGATATTCAAATTTTGCACCTTTTGATTCCAGCTCAATTGCAAGATCCTCTGCACAGTCTCTGAAATACTGTTTTGCAGAAATTGTTGTAAAATCATAAGGAATACGATTCGTGTCAATCTTTGAATATAATGTCAGTTCGTTAATCAACCGATCCATCTCATTTGCTTTATTGTATATGGTTTTGATGTATCTGTCCATCTTTTCCGGTGTATCTGCAACACCATCCATGATTCCTTCCACATACCCCTTGATTGCCGTGATCGGAGTTTTCAGATCATGGGAAATATTACTGATCAGTTCTTTATTCTCACGGTCAAATTCTATTTTTTCTTCTGCATTCGCCTTCAGACGCAATCGCATTTCCTCAAAATCCTGACACACCTGACCTATCTCATCATCATTTTCCGGCTTTATCTCAAAATCCAGATTTCCTTCTTTGATATTTCTCGTTGCTTCCTGCAACTTTGCCAATGGCACGGAAACCGTCTTATAAATCCACCAGACAAGTACAGCTGTTGTAACGCAGACGATAATCAAATACATCTGCTGTATTTCCCCTGCCTTGTTCGGTGCAAGCATATGCATTCCCGCCATTGTAACAAAAGTTGGAAATATCATAACCAGAATAAATGCAATCACCAGTTTCGTTTTCAACTTCATAGGTTCGCCCTCTTTTCATTTTACTCTAGTGGGATTATAACATAATTTTTTAAAAAAAGATGCGGTACACAGCATTTTTCTGCACCGCATCTTTTTATTCTTACAAATATTTTTTCAAATCTTCAACCTTGTCCAGTTTCTCCCATGGAAGGTCTAAATCATTTCTTCCGAAATGACCATATGCTGCTGTCTGCTTGTAAATCGGACGACGAAGATCTAACATCTTGATAATTCCTGCCGGACGCATATCAAAGTTCTCGCGAATGATCTCTACTAATTTTTCATCAGATAATTTACCTGTTCCAAATGTATCCACCATGATGGATGTAGGCTGTGCTACACCGATTGCATAAGATAACTGAATCTCACATTTCTTTGCAAGTCCTGCTGCCACAATATTCTTAGCTGCATAACGTGCTGCATAAGCTGCTGAACGGTCTACCTTTGTGCAGTCTTTTCCTGAGAATGCACCGCCGCCATGACGAGCCATTCCGCCGTAAGTATCAACGATGATTTTACGTCCTGTCAGACCACTGTCTCCGTGAGGTCCCCCAATTACGAAACGTCCTGTCGGATTGATGAAGAATTTTGTATCGGCATCGATCATATCTGCTGGGATGATCACGTCAAATACATGTTTTTTGATATCTGCATGAATCTGTTCCTGTGTCACTTCCGGATCATGCTGTGTTGACAATACAACTGCATCCAGACGTCTTGGGACACCATTTTCATCATATTCTACTGTAACCTGTGTTTTTCCGTCCGGTCTTAAGTAAGGAAGTGTTCCGTCTTTTCTTACTTTTGTAAGCTGCAGGGCAAGCTTATGTGCCATTGCGATTGGATATGGCATATATTCTTCTGTCTCATCTGTTGCATATCCAAACATCATTCCCTGATCTCCGGCACCGATTGCTTCGATCTCGTCATCAGACATCTTATTTTCTTTTGCTTCCAATGCCTTGTCTACTCCAAGAGCGATATCCGCAGACTGCTCATCCAATGTTGTGATGACACCACATGTCTCTGCATCGAATCCGTATTTTCCTCTTGTATATCCAATCTCACGAACTGTATCGCGAACGATTTTCTGGATATCTACATAGGCATTTGTTGTAATTTCTCCCATAACCATAACAAGACCTGTTGTTGTACATGTCTCACATGCTACACGGCTCATTGGATCCTTTTCCAATAATGCGTCCAAAATTGCATCTGAAATCTGATCACACATCTTATCCGGATGTCCTTCTGTAACGGACTCGGATGTAAATAATAATTTTTCCATGTTCTTCTCCTTTTCTTCCGTACTTTCTCTCGGTTTAGGATTTGTTCGACTTGAATACCGCATAACACCATTGCTTCCCGGCTTGTTCAAGAATGCCTCGGCATTCTTGCTGCGAGGTGCGCGTCATGCAATTGCATAACACACTTCTACTGCGCACCTCTGCAATCCTGCCGGAGGCTATATCAGCTGGGGGATTGACTCCCCAGCTGATATAGCCTTCTTAGATGCTTATAACGATAAAACAGCCCGCACAACGTACGGACTGTTTCTATTTCATAACAATCCCCTTATTGTTCGATTACTCGCTCAGGCTGGCACCTTCCTGCTTAGAGGGGTTGCCGCAGCTTCTTCGATCCTTTGTATCTCCACTGCTCTGAATAAGAGAAAGTTTATATTATTTAATTTGTAGTTATCAAACAAACTATACAACTCATCATTGTCTCTGTCAATACAGTTTATAAAACTTTTAGATTAGCTTACTTTCAATGTGAATTTCTGAATTTCTTTTTCGCTCGATACACGCTCAATGATTCCACCCAGGCTTCTGAGTTTTTCTTCAAAGCGCTCATATCCACGCTGAATGTAAACAATATCATCTACAATTGTAATTCCATCTGTAGCCAAACCTGCAATACAAAGTGCTGCTCCTGCACGAAGATCCGGTGCACTCACTCTTGCTCCGGATAACTTCTCTACGCCTTCGATTGTAGCTGAATTACCCTCTACTTTGATATTTGCTCCCATTCTTGCAAGCTCATCTAAATATTTAAAACGGTTTTCAAAAATACTTTCTGTGATTGTACTTGTTCCTGATGCCAGTGCTAATACTACACCAATCTGTGGCTGCATATCTGTCGGATATCCCGGATATGGCAATGTCTTAACCTGTGTAGACTTTAATCTGCCTTTTGCAACAACACGAACTGCATCATCGAGTTCCTCTACCTCACAGCCAATATCAATCAGCTTAGAAATTGTTGCATCCAAATGTTTTGGTATTACATTTGTTACAGTTACATCTCCCTTTGTAGCCGCTGCTGCAAACATAAATGTTCCTGCCTCGATCTGGTCTGGAATAATGGAATACTCTGTCTTATGAAGCGTTTTCACTCCACGGATCTTAATCACATCTGTTCCGGCTCCACGGATATTCGCACCCATGCTGTTCAGGAAGTTTGCAACATCAACAACATGTGGTTCTTTTGCTACATTCTCCATAATTGTCATGCCATTAGCCATCGCTGCTGTCATCATGACATTAATTGTTGCTCCTACAGAGACAACATCGAAATACAGATGTGTACCCTTAAGTACATCGGCCTCGGCAACAATCTTGCCGTGTTCAATATCAACATCAGCTCCGAGTGCCCTAAATCCTTTCAAATGCTGATCGATTGGTCTGCTTCCGATATTACATCCACCCGGAAGAGCCACCTCTGCTTTTTTATATTTTCCAAGCATTGCTCCTAATAAATAGTAAGATGCTCGAATCTTTTTAATATAATCATAATCAATATTAAAATCTGTGATCGTTCCACCATTAATCTTCACTGTATGACGATCAATACGCTCTACCATCGCACCGATTCCTTCGATTGCTTCCAACATCACATTGATATCGTTCACATCCGGAAGGTTGTCAATCAATACAGTCTCGTCTGTCATAATTGCAGCTGCCAGTATTGCCAGTGCAGCATTCTTTGCTCCGCCAATCTCTACTTCACCAACTAACGGATTACCACCCTTAATAATATATTGCTCCATTTTGCACCTCTATTATCCGATATTTATATCGTATCTTTCTAAATCCCCATTCTCGGTTGCATAAATCATTTTTTAGCTTATATACTTATATCCCGCGTTATTCTTTGTCTATTTCAAATGACACGCTGTTGTGTCTACAAATTCACAAACGCTAAAACATTATAGCATAAAAAACAATTTTGTAAAAGAACTTTTTATTTTCGTAACATCATTGCAAAACTTTTTGATATAAACTTAATTATAATCTGGAGAGTTCTTCCAGTACATTCTCAATCGTATCCCCTATCTCACACTGGTCTTCATTAACAATGATATCTGCATATTTTTCAAACAAAACGCATCTCTCATCATAAAGATCCTTTAATGTCTGTCCTTCTCTGAGCACGACCCCTCGCTTCTTCGGATTACGGATTCTTTGTTTTATTGTTTGATAAGATGCCTGTAAATATACAATCGTTCCGATTTCTTTATAATGCTGCATCGCCTCCTCGCAATACACAATACTTCCTCCCGGAGAGATTACAGCATTCTCTACATCTACGTCTCTGTTTACTTGATTTTCAATCTTCAAAAATCCATCCTCGCCGACTTCTGCGATAATCTCACGAAGCAGCTTTTTTTCCTGTTCCTGTATCAACAAATCTGTATCAATAAACTGTTTACCCAGTCGCTTGGCAACCACAACCCCTACCGTACTTTTTCCAACAGCAGGCATTCCTATAAATATAATATTCTTTTTTTTCATATATGTCTCCAGCTTATGTTCTTTCATTTCACTTTGAATAATATAATTGTTAACATCGGTTTCTATTATACCATATATTTTTTCATTGTAAAATATCTGCGCCACTCAAAACACTTATAATTCATAAAAATTTTCTTAACATCATGTACAGTCAATAAAAGCGGCGTCTGTTTCTCCTGTCATCACTTCTACGTTTGAACAATTCCTGATATAATATGACCTCTATCAAATTTCTAAGCCAGTCCTCCGGTTCCAGTTTTTCCTGACTTACAACCTTATCAAAGATACGATTACACATCATCCGAAGTGAAAAGCGGTCCGGATATTCATCATAAATCATACTGCATGGATATTCATTTCTATCACACTCTTCCTCTACATAGGGAAGTACTTTCTTTGCAGTATCCGGGTACAGACTTTTCATATATTCATAATCTCGTCGTTCCATCCTTTCATCGTCATATGCAAGCGGCATCGGATAAGCCATATAATACGGCAGTTTCGAGTTCATGGTCACCCTCCCCATTTCTGAGCTTATATCATTACTGTATGCCTTTTTTGCAAAATGGTTCCGCTTATATATAGAAAATGCAGCCGGAGCACCTTTTAGGTTTTCCAACTGCATCTTTAAAATCTGGTTTTATTTTTTTGAATATCCATGTGCTTCTTCGAGCATCATGTCTTTTACTTTCATCAGACGAATCTGCGTACTTCTCTCGTTCTCATCCAGCTTCATCGTAATATATTTAATATTTTTCTCTGTTTCCGGAATAATTACATGCTCCAACGCATTTACACGTCTTCGTGTCTTTTCAATCTCTGCCGCCATTAACTGACATGCTTTTTCGCATTCTGCTAATCTTATCATATCCGGCAGAATATCTGCAAGAGATTTGACAGCCCCATCCAAATCACTGGATGTAAATGCAAATCCATATGAATAAATATCATTTTCATCCGCTGTTCTTGTTTTATATTCAAATTTTGGAATCTCTACGCTCATGACATTTTCTTCCGAAGGAATCAAATTAATTTCCTGTTTCGGTGCCATCAGTGCTGTGTGAAGTTCCGCCTCCGACATTCCAGCCTTGGCAATAACAAAATTTTTATTCGCTGATAAAATGCCGGCTTCGACCCGTTTTCTAACTTCCATGTTTTCTCTTACAAGATCAAGATACTGGCGCATCAGTTCATCACGTTTATCTTTCAATAATTTGTGACCTCGCACTGCAGTGATCCGTTTCTTTTTCAAACGTGTCAGTTCCATACGGGTTGGATTTACTTGTGTGGATGCCAAGCGTCCTCACCTACCTTTCCTTTGATGCTTCTCAGAGTCTTTTTTCGTCACCTTTTTTGCAGCAACTTACTTTCCGTAATATTCATCGAGATATTTGTCATCGATACGTTTCAACTCTGTTCTTGGAAGCATGGAAAGTAGTTTCCATCCAATTTCCAAAGTCTCTTCAATACTTCGATCTGTATTGTATCCCTGTGATACATATTCTTTTTCAAATGCATCTGCAAACTTCGCATACAACAAATCAATCTCTGTCAATGCTGCTTCACCAAGGATTACCATCAGCTCTTTCGCATCTTTACCACGTGCATATGCCGCAAACAGCTGGTTCATTGTATTGGCATGATCCGCACGTGTCTTACCTTCGCCGATACCTTTGTCCTTCAGACGAGACAATGATGGAAGTACATCTATCGGTGGTGTTACACCTCTTCGATACAGATCACGACTTAAAATAATCTGTCCTTCTGTAATATATCCTGTCAGGTCAGGGATTGGATGTGTCTTATCATCTTCCGGCATTGTCAGGATTGGAATCATTGTGATACTTCCTTTTTTACCATTCTGACGTCCCGCTCTTTCATACAAAGAAGCAAGGTCTGTGTACATATATCCCGGATATCCTCGACGTCCCGGAACCTCTTTACGGGCTGCTGATACTTCTCGAAGTGCATCCGCATAGTTTGTAATATCTGTCAAAATTACAAGTACATGCATATCTTTTTCAAATGCAAGATACTCTGCTGCCGTCAGTGCAACTCGAGGTGTAGATATACGCTCAATTGCAGGGTCATTTGCAAGATTGACGAATAAAACTGTACGGTCTATTGCACCTGTCTCTTTAAAACTTTCAATAAAGAAGTTTGACTCTTCGAATGTAATACCCATTGCCGCAAATACAACGGCGAATTTATCGTCTTTTCCTCGAACCTTTGCCTGTCTTGCGATCTGTGCTGCAAGATTTGCATGTGGCAGACCCGATGCTGAGAAGATTGGTAACTTCTGTCCACGTACAAGTGTATTTAATCCATCAATAGCTGATACTCCTGTCTGGATAAATTCTTCCGGATAACTTCTTGCTGCGGGATTCATCGGCAGTCCGTTGATGTCCATACGAGCTTCCGGAAGTATCTCCGGTCCTTCATCAATCGGACGTCCCATACCGTCAAAAACTCGTCCAAGCATATCTTCTGAAACACCCAGTTCCATGCTTCTTCCAAGGAAACGCACTTTACTGTTCGATAAGTTGATACCTGTTGCACTGTCAAATAACTGCACCAGAGCATCACTTCCATTAATTTCCAATACTTTACAACGTCTTACTTCCCCACTTGCCAGCTCAATCTCGCCCAGCTCGTCATAAGTAACATTTTCCACATCGCGCACCAGCATCAGTGGTCCGGCTACTTCCTGTATGGTTCTATACTCTTTTGGCATTTAGAAGTCCTCCTTTCCCAATGCATTCGCAATCTCAATGTGTAATTCTTCTTTTACTTTTTCATATTCTTTCTGAATCTCATCTTCAGTCACATATTTGAATCGGCCAATCTGTTCACGTACAGGCAGATTGATCAAGTTCTGTAATTTTGCACCCTTTTCTAAGGCTTCTACAGACTGATCATAATATGCGAGGACAAGATCCATCATCATATACTGCTTATCCAAAGAAGTATAAGTATCTACTTCATGGAAAGAGTTCTGATGCAGGAAATCTTCTCGAATAGAGCGTGCAGCTTCCATCTTCAGACGGTCGCTTGCTGATAAGGCATCCATACCAACCATTTTTACGATTTCGTCTAATTCCGCTTCTTCCTGAAGCAGGGTCATCATTTCCTGACGTTTTGCCATCCAGTCCGGCTCAACTTTTTCATTGAACCATTTTTCCATATTATCAAGATACAACGAATAACTGTTTAGCCAGTTGATTGCCGGGAAATGTCTCTTATAAGCAAGTGCTGAGTCCAATCCCCAGAATACTTTTACGATTCGAAGTGTAGCCTGTGATACCGGTTCTGAAATATCTCCACCCGGAGGTGATACTGCACCGATTACAGACAATGCTCCTTCTCTTTCTTCCTTACCTAATGAAATCACATGTCCTGCTCTTTCATAGAACTGTGCAAGACGGCTTCCCAGATAAGCCGGGTATCCTTCCTCACCAGGCATCTCTTCCAGACGTCCTGACATTTCACGAAGTGCCTCTGCCCAACGTGATGTTGAATCTGCCATTAACGCAACTGAATATCCCATATCTCGGAAATATTCCGCAATTGTAATTCCTGTATAAATAGATGCTTCACGTGCTGCAACCGGCATGTCTGATGTATTTGCGATCAGAACGGTTCTCTGCATCAAAGACTGTCCTGTCTTTGGATCTTTCAGTTCCGGAAATTCATTCAGAACGTCCGTCATCTCATTGCCACGCTCTCCACATCCGATGTAAACAACGATATCTGCTTCCGCCCATTTTGCAAGCTGATGCTGGATTACTGTTTTACCACTTCCAAATGGCCCCGGTACTGCAGCAACTCCACCTTTTGCAAGCGGGAAAAATGTATCAATAACACGCTGTCCTGTTACCAGTGGCATATCCGGAGATAATTTCTTTTTATATGGACGTCCCTTACGGACTGGCCATTTCTGCATCAGTGTCAATTCCTTGTCACCTTCTGCAGTCTCTACAACAGCCACTGTTTCTTCCACCGTAAATTCTCCGGCCTTTATTTCTTTTATGGTTCCCTTGATTCCATATGGAACCATGATCTTCTGCTGTACGACGATTGTCTCCTGCACTGTTCCGATCACATCTCCGGCTTCTACTTCATCTCCAACTTTTGCAGTAGGTACAAATTCCCATTTCAAATTTCTCTTCAGAGATGGAACCTCTACACCACGTTTTAAGTTATTTCCGGATACTTTCATAATGTCATCCAGCGGGCGCTGAATTCCATCATATATGCTGGTAATCAATCCAGGTCCCAATTCAACAGACATCGGCACTTCCATGGATTCTACCGGTTCTCCCGGTCCAAGTCCTGATGTCTCTTCGTATACCTGAATAGATGCCTCGTCTCCGTGCATCTCTATGATTTCGCCAATCAGTCTTTGTTCACTAACACGAACGACGTCAAACATGTTCGCATCTCGCATTCCCGAAGCAATAACAAGTGGGCCTGCGACTTTCTTTATTACGCCTGTACTCATTTGACGAACTACCTCGCTTTCTATCTATTGTTTTATTCTTCTGAGAACAAAATATCGCTTCCGACAGCCTGTTCCACCGTCTTCTTTACGCCTTCCACACCGGCACCTGTATTTCCCGATACGCCCGGAATTTGTATGATCGCTGGAAATGTCCGTTCCTGATATTCTTCTATCACATCTGTCAACTGCGCTGCAACTGCCTCTGTAATATAGATAACGCCATATTTTCCATCTGCCAGCTGACGCAGCTTATCTTTTGCTTCTTCCCGGTTCTTGACAGGACAGATGCTAAGACCGAGTGTTGCAAATCCATATATGCTGTCATAATCTCCGATTACTGCAATCTTATACATACATCTCCCTTATCCTTTCCCGGATCATCTCGTCTGGAAATCCATTTTGTTTTCCTGTCAGGATCATCCGCACCGTCTTAATTTCATTTTGTCTTGCCAGCAGATACGCTACCAGCGGTCCTGCAGAAAAGGCATTATATTTCTGTGGCTTAATTGCCTCGATCATCCGGTTATCACACCATCTTTCAAATGCCGATGGCGATTCTTCCAACGCTTCTACACCGTCTGCATAAACTGTTTCTTTCAAATATTCTCGCAATGCATCTGCTCCCGACAATGCTGCTTTTGCCAGCTGTTCCACATTGATGCTCTCACACGGAGCCATAGCACGTTTCATAAACTCCAGCGATTTTCCTGTCTTCTGACATCTCACTGCAATTTTGATATTTGCAAGTGCCACCGTTGACTCAGCATATACACGGATAATCTCATCTTTTGCGTCATGTCCTGCCTGTGTAATAGCCTCCAAAGCTGCACGATCGACAATCACATCACACAACTGCCCATCTCTTGTCTGAAGCAATGTCTCATAAGCCTCTTTTGCAGCCGCCTCCATATTCCCCGGAAGACGTTCAAACGCTTTATTCTCTACAATTGACAGCATTTCCTTTCCCGGAATCTCGCAGTCATCATAAAAAATCTTTTCATTTGTCACCTCTGTACAAACTTCCTTGATCGCTGCTTTTAGGTTATGATATAGTTTCGGATAAGACATCACATCAAACACTGTTAAATCTGGAGATACTTCCTGGATAACCTGCCATGTTTTCTCTTCCTCGCAATTTAAAATTGCTTCCACATCATTTTCTGTCTCAGCATTTCCCCAGCCTTTTTCACTTAAAAGCCCAAGACACTGTGCTTCATCTTTGCATGCAAGGAGCTGGTCGATTACAGAATCTGTAAGCAGTGATGCCTCCAACGCACGTATTCTGGCAACTGCATAGGTATATTCTAATTCATTCACATTCAATCCTCCCGGCTGCTTTATTTTATACAAACATTACTTTTTGCACCAAGTCAGACCATTCATCACGTTTGGATTCAAAGATTGCCCGTATGGTACAGTTCTCTTCAATCCCTCCGTATACCAGAATAAAACCGCCATCAATCTGTTTTGTTTCCGAAGCAAATGTCAGCTTTCCGCCTTTCGATGCTACGATTTTCTCTGTTTCTTCTACAAACGAAGCCGGAATTCTCTGCTTATCTTTTTCAGAAAAATAAATCTCACCATCACCTGACTGCACATATGTCTTCAACAGATTTGTAAGTAATTCGAAATAATCTGCATCTGAAAGATTCATTACTTTTTCATATGCCTTTTGAAGCACTTCGGAGATCATTTCCTGTTTTGCCTTCAAAATGGCCGTCTTTCTCTTCATGTCACAAGAGGAGGCAATGCGTTCATGATAATTCTTCACTGCAGTTTTTGTTTTCTGATCCATTCGCTGCTGTGCTTCTTCTACTTCCGCTTTTACTCTTGCCTGTATTTCCTCTGCCTGTGCATTTGCTTGTGCGATTCTCTCTTCGGCTTGTGCGTTTGCATCTTCCAGGATCTGACTTTTCATCTTGTCTAATCCACTCATTTTCTTTACCTCGCTCTATTTCAATTCATCTTCATTCTCCGAATAACATTCTCCTGAAGTAACCCTTCAGTTTATACCGGAATTGCACTTACTGCGAGGATAGAAATCAACAGTGCTAAAATTGCATATGTCTCAACCATCGCCGGGAAAAGCATTGCTTTACCAAACTGTTCCGGTTTCTTTGCCACGATTCCGATTGCTGCTGCAGCTGTTTTACCCTGAGATTTTCCTGAGATCAATCCAACAATACCAATTGGAAGACATGCTGCCAAAATCAAAAGACCTGTTGCCACAGATACTTCTTTGATACCTCCGCCAAGCAAACCAACCTTTGAAAGTGTAATAAATCCAACCAACAATCCGTAAATTCCCTGTGTACCTGGAAGCAGCTGCATAATCAATACTTTTGCAAATTTACTTGGGTCTTCTGATACAACCCCTGATGCTGCCTGACCTGCTACTCCAACACCTAAAGCAGAACCTGCTCCTGCCAATAATACAGCTAATGCTGCTCCAAGAAGTGCATATACAATACCTAATTTATCCATAACTTTTTATTCCTCCTTAACATCCGCATACTTTGTATTTTCTCTAAATGGATGGAATGCTCTTCCTCCACCTTCATAGAATTTTCCGAAAAATTCTACATACTGTAAACGATTTGTGTGCACATACGCGCCAAGTAAGTTGATCGCAATATTAAATACGTGTCCGATAATAAATACGATCACAAACAGGATCACTCCAAATACGCTTTTTCCTCCCATACTTCCCATCTGGTTTACAACCTGGGCAATAACACCTGTTGCAAGTCCCAGTGCCAGAAGTCTTGAATAAGATAACACGTCGCTTAACCATCCTGTCACATTGTACAGATCATATGCTCCTAATGCGATACGAAGTCCAAAATTTTTATTTGCTCTGCCTGACATCAACACAATACCCACCGCTCCGAGGATGGACGCCCATTTTGCAATTGCATTGACAACCGGCGGAAATGTAATCTGAACCTGTGCAATAGATGCAAAAATATCTGTCGGAATTAATAACAAAATCAATCCGATTAAGAAAACATACCACAATACTACGTCACATAAGAAATCTACATATTTTTTATCTCTGATACACATGTATCCTTTAATCCCTAATCCTGTAAATAAATGGATCAATCCAAATACCATAGAATAAATCAACAATTTCATTGGATTATTGAGTGGAACAAACCATAATGCTTTGATTCCCACTTCATGTCCGAAAAATGTTCTGGATACAACGTTGATCACGTCTCCGAAATATCCGCCAAACATGATTCCCCAGAATAATGTTGATAATCCGCACCAGAAAAATAACTGAATCGACTTCTTCATTCCCTCTGACATACGCGGGAATTTTAAAATCAATACACCACAGGCAATAGAAACAATTGCTCCATATGCTGCATCTGATAACATCAATCCAAATAAAAATACATAAAATACTGACATAATCGCTGTCGGATCAATCTCACCTTTTTTCGGAAGTCCGAAAGATTCTAAAACTCCTTCCGCACTTGCTGAAAATTTATTATTTTTCAAAAGTACCGGCGGTTCTTCCTCTTCTTTTAACTCCTCTACATCGATTGCGCAGTCATATTTGCTTTCCAGAACCCGTTTCACCTTTTCTACATCCCGATGAGGAACATAACCGCTCAGCACAAAAGTATTTGCCGATTGTGGTATCTCTCCTAATACTTCGTACTTTTCCGCTCGTACACGATAATAATCTGCAAGCAGATAAATCTCTTCTCTTTGTTCTGCGAGCCTGATCACTTCCTGCTCGATTTGTGAAATCCGATTCTCTTTTTCTTTAATTGCCTGCTTTAACTCCTCCGTTTCCCCTGCCGGAGTCTTTGCGCTGCTCTGCGCTATTCTTGAAAATCCTCGACTTCGAAGTGCTTCTTCTATACTCTGTTCTTCTTGTTTTAAACAGATAACTGCAATACAAGTCATATCCTGTCCGGATGAAATCACATAAGCATCTGCCGCCTCAACTTCCGGCGCTGCATCTGCCAAAATCTCGTAAATTCCAGAAATATCAGCCAGTCCCGGAATACTTCCTAAAATCACAGAAGTTTTCTTTGTTCCTGTCGCATTCATCGGGATATCCAGACTCAGCCATGGGACAAGGCTCTCAATCCGATTCTCCAACTTAAGGATCTCTGCTTTATTCTCTGCTTTTTCCTTATCCAATGCCTGAATCTTACTCACCACTTTAAGCAGTTCCTCTCGCTTTCGAATCACTTCTTCATGTACTTTTGCATCAACCAGCTTCTTGCCTTCTAAAGATGACAGCATCGATGTTTTTACCGGAGCATATTCATTCAATATCTCCAAAGCTCTGTCAGCAGAATTAGCAGCTTTTTCAAAACTGCTTCTGGCATTTGCAGTGTCCATCCGGCGGAAATCTTCGTCTTCGTCCAACACATGGTTAATCTCCATAACTCCCATGCTCTGAATCTTTTCCAGAATCGCTTTTCGGTCCTTCTTCAACGCGCAGATACTCATTCGCTGCATCTGCAATACCGCCATAACACAATCCCTCCTTTTTCATTACAGTTTACCTGCAAACTGTAATCCTTTTTACCTTCCCGCAACACGCAACTTATGATACCAATTGTGCTATTACGAGGCTGACTGCTTCCTCTTCCTTTACGGAAGCAAGTTCTTTTAACGCTACAACTTCTTTCTCAATCTTTGACAGCGTCTCTGCTTGTACCCGTTCTCCTTCTTCTCTTGCATCTGTCATGGCTTTCTGCATCTTCTCTTCCATTACAGCTAACTGTTCTTCTTTCCGTTGTTTCGCCTGTTTTTCTGCATCGTCCACGATCTGATTGCCTTTGACTTCAGCATCTCTTGTTATTGCATCTGCTTTTGCTTCTGTCTCCCGGATTACCTGAATGGTTTCTTCTACCATATTCTAGTCACCGCCTTTCCCTAAGGTACATATTCTCATCCTAGCACATCTTTTGTATAAAATCTATAAATCTTTTAGATTTTTTCAAACTTTTTTGTGAATAAATTGTTTATTTTTTGTCAATAATAGAAACAATTTAGTAAAATATGCACAACTTTTATTTATTATGCTCTTTTTATTCCATATTTATTCCACCTTATCTAAAAAATTTTTAGATTTTTAAAATAGAAAAAAATCCTTTTTAGCCAATACATCGTATCCGCTAAAAAGGATTTTTCTCTCTTTTTCTTTTATTTATTCCATTCCAAACGATGAAGATGTCCTTCCAAATTCATCCCTGCAAACTGATTTTGTCTCAATGCCTCATATAACATAATTGCAACTGAATTTCCAAGATTCAAAGAACGAATCTCTCCTACCATTGGAATTCTCACACAGTTCTCCTGATTTTCAACAAGAATCTCCTCCGGGATACCTGCGCTTTCCTTCCCGAACATAATATAACAGTCTTCTTCATATGCTACATCAGTATATACTTTTTCAGCTTTTGTCGTTGCCATGTAAATCTTTGCTCCCGGATTTTTATCAAGAAAATCCTGATAATCAATATAAGTTGTAACATCAAGATCTTTCCAATAATCCATTCCTGCACGACGCAATGCTTTCTCATCAAGACGGAATCCTAATGGTTCGATCAAATGCAGTCTTGTATTTGTTGCAACACAAGTACGTCCGATATTTCCTGTATTCGCCGGAATCTCAGGCTCCAATAATACAATATTTAACATATTTTTTCTCCACTACAGTTTTTTCTAAGCAAAATAATTATTTATTTTGTTCTGCACGTAATTTTTCAATAAAATGCTCCAGTCTTTCCAATGCAGCCTTTAAATCTTCCAAAGAATATGCATAAGATATTCTCAGGAAACCTTCTCCACAGTCTCCAAATGCTGTTCCCGGAACAACCGCCACTTTTTCTTCGTATAACAGACGAGTTGCGAACTCTTCCGATGTCATATTGAACTCTTTGATACTTGGAAATACATAGAATGCACCAAATGGTTCAAAGCACTCCAATCCCATACGTTTGAATTCGTGCATCAAAAATCGTCTTCTTTGATTATATGCTTTTCGCATTTCTATTACTTGATCTCCACAGTGACGCAATCCTTCAATCGCTGCATACTGACTGTTTGTAGGTGCACACATAATTGCAAATTGATGTAATTTGATCATCTGCTTCAAAATCACCTGCGGACCACAGCAATATCCAAGACGCCATCCTGTCATCGCAAACCCTTTTGAAAATCCATTGATCACAATTGTTCGCTCTCTCATTCCAGGCAAACTAGCGATAGAAACATGGTCACCTTTGTAACTCAATTCCGAATAAATTTCATCTGAAATAACAAACAGATCATGTTCTTCCACAAACTTTGCTATTGGCTCCAAATCCTCTTTTGTCATAATTGACCCTGTCGGATTATTTGGAAATGGCATGACCAGAATCTTTGTCTTTTCTGTCACTTTATCTTTCAGATCATCTACTGTCAGTTTAAACTCATTTTCATGCTTTAATTCTACGATTACCGGAACCCCATCCGCCATAATTGTACATGGCAGATAAGATACATAACTAGGCTGCGGAAGCAATACTTCTTCTCCCGGATCAAGCATACAACGAAGCGCCAAATCAATAGCCTCACTTCCTCCGACAGTGATCAGTGTTTCTTTTTTCGGATCATAATTGACATGGATCGTACGTTCAAGATATTTGCAGATTTCTGTACGAAGCTCCATCAATCCTGCATTAGATGTATAAAATGTTCTTCCCTTTTCCAGAGAAAAAATTCCTTCTTCACGTATTCTCCATGGAGTGTCGAAATCCGGTTCTCCAACACCAAGGGAAATGACATCTTCCATTTCATTTGCCACATCAAAGAATCTTCGGATTCCTGATGGCTGTACTGATACAATCTTTTTTGATAATGGATTTCTCATTATGGTGTCACCACCATTCTGTCAGACCCTTTCTTAGGCAACATGATCGTACCATGGTCTTTGTATTTTTTCAAAATAAAATGAGTTGCTGTTCCAATAACC
Organism: Mediterraneibacter sp. NSJ-151; assembly: GCF_022487435.1. NCBI lineage: Bacteria > Bacillati > Bacillota > Clostridia > Lachnospirales > Lachnospiraceae > Mediterraneibacter > Mediterraneibacter sp. NSJ-151. Next base: position 46,460 of record NZ_JAKVPP010000005.1, read on the forward strand.
GGTTCAATCGGAGAAAGCTTCTCTGATACAAACAATGATACTTCCTGCAATGTTTTTCCTTCCAATGTAACAAGAAGATCATATGCACCGGAAATCAAATATACCGCATTCACTTCCGGATAATTGTAAATACGTTCCGCAATACGGTCGAATCCCTGATTTCTCTGTGGTGTAACACGCACTTCAATCAACGCTGTCACTTTTTCCACCCCGGTTTTATCCCAATTGATCATTGTATGATATCCGCAAATGATTTTTTCTTTTTCCATTTCTGCCACTTCATTTGCAATCTCTGCTTCTTCCATACCCATAAGAACTGCAAGTTCTCCAAGATCAATCCGGCTGTTTTTCTCTAAATTTCTCAAAATTTCATTTCTTAATTTCTGTTTTGTATCCATAATTTTTACCTTCCTCTAATTTCTGTTTTCTCCATAACATCAGTTCATCCGATGTTGGCCGATCCAGGTATCTGATTTCACTTCCGCTTGTGATCACCCTCGCATTCTCTGCGGTGGTACTCCCAAGCCTAACGGCTCGTGCGCCGTTCTTTTCTAAAATCTCGATCAGCTTTTCGCCTTGATCTGTGAAAAACAGAAGACTTCCTGTTGATGTCATCTTATATGGATTCAAATGATAATATTCACAAATTTCTACGGTTTCCTGTCGGATTTGTATCTTCTGCATATCAATCTGCAACCCAAGTCCTGCCACCTCAGCTGTATCCCATAAAGTTGCAAAGAGCCCACCGCTTCCTACATGCTGCACAGCGGATAAAATAATATTTTCCTCTTTCACTTCTTTTTCAACATTCTCCAATAGCTGAAGCTTGAGCATCTGTGACTCTAGTTCTTTGGTCTGACGTAAAAATGCCGGAACAAATCTTCCTTTTAGCTCTTTTTCCTGCTCGTCCAAAATACGCAGCGTACCTTCTAACCCCACAAAACCACACATGACAATGTCTTGTTCCGGCTTGATATTCTCGATATTTCTAAGCATCCTTTTTTCAGCAAATCCCATTGTCTCCACACGCACAATTGCCTGTGCCACTGCCGGATTCACCTCTACCTGAACATTTGAAATTGCAATATTCATCATGGTACACATTTCTTCCATTTCTTGTACCATGCCTGCCACCTTTTGCTCTCCGATACGCTCCGAGATCAAAATAAAAATCTGCACGTCTATAGGTTTTGCCCCTCTGGATGCTAACTGATTGATTGCTGCTACCAAAGAATAATTCCCTAGTTTTTTTGTATCACCTGATGTGGATGCCGCCGATTTTATAAGCACTTGTTCATCATCTACAGCATAGGCACTGCAACTTTCTGCCGCTGATATCTTCAATAAATTTTGTTCTTGCTTTTTATATAATTGTTTCATCACTGCACGATTCCATGCAGTTTGTGATAGTTTTCCTACTTTCATACTACTCCTTGATCATCCGGACTTCTATGTTCTTTGCACTCCTGATCAATAACCATAAATAATTTCCTGAATTGCTGCATTGATTGTTGCTAAATCCTGTGTTCCAATCGCTTGTTGCATTTTAGCTGTAGCATTGGCATCATCTGATGCTGTTCCCACAGAATAGGTCTCCGGCGACGATACATACTCACTATGATTCACAACTTCTCTGCTCGCCTCTGTCCCATTCTCTGTCACAACCTTCCACAGCTGTGCAGAAATCTTCGGATGTGCTGCACTCACATAATTGATATATCCGATTGGGTCATCTGATGCAACATAATTTGTTCCTGTTGCCTGTTCACTTGAAAGTGTCTCGCTGACATAAGTAACTGTTCTGTTCGGATCTCTTGTTTCTTTTCCATATATATTAAACGTTAAGCTACCCCCGCCAACAATTGCTTCAATATAAACAGGATATTCCTGATTATTCTTAAATACCAGATCCATCACATCATCTGCTATTGCCGCATCCATAGACGGCTCTGCATAAGATACAAGCATAGAATGTTGATGTCTTTCTACAATATCAAGTTCTGCATAAAGCAATGCCTGATACAATGTCGTAGACACCTGGCAGATTCCTCCACCCATTGTCTGTTCTACCGTATTCCCGGAAAAAGAAGCTGCTTTTGCATATCCATTCTCTTCTGTATATGGCCTCATTGCTTCATCTGCCGACTGCTCTTCACCAGGCTGCAACAAAATATCATTCAGGTGTTTTGCTCCGCTTTCTACGTTTTGTGCTCGCCCACTGTCATTCACATCATAATAAGTTGTAGAACTTCCCAATAAATCCGTCGCATCTTTCAATTCCTCTGCTGTAACTTTTGCCTTATCTTCATCTATCTTCGCTTGAATCGTAGCATTTTTTCCATCCCAAGCTTTTAAAAGCTTCTTTATATTCTCGATTGTTTTATTTGTATTCAGAACTTCTCCGCTTTTTTCCTTCTCGATGCTTACATTTCCTAATGCATCCTGTGTCACACAGGCATTCTGTGGCTCATTAAGAGCTGATACCGCAGCTGTTTCCAACGCTTTTTTTGCTGTATTTTCATCTATTTTATATTGCAGTGGAATATCATGTGTCAATTTTCCACGTTTTGCATTTTTCATAATTTTATATGCTTTTAATGCATTTCCTCTTCTGCCATAGTCCACTGCCTGTTGTACAGAATCTTCCAGCTTACTCACTTGAAGTCCTAATGCATTTGCTTCGACATCAAATGCTCTGTCATCCGTCACTTTGAATGTAAAGGTCACATTATTTTCCTGGCTTATAACACCCTGCACTGTCTGAACAGCCTCATCTTTGGTCTGCCCGGACACATCGACTCCTCCAACTGTAATCCCTGATAATATTTTCCCATCATCATGACGATGTATATAGCTTTTCGTAACGAGCTGTACCACCCCCATAATGATTAATATTAAGAGCAACACTATACCCAACAAATAAATATCTCTCTGGAGTCTTCGAATTCTTCTGCTTCTTCTCTTTCTTTTTTTCTGCTGCATCTTATACCCCTTGGTCTTATCTGGCATCCATATCCTTTACATAAGATATGGAATTATCATCGTTGCAACCATTGCTAATATTATTACAAGAATAACAATAGACACTGTTTTCTTAAATTTTTTATCATAAAAATTCATTTCGATACCCCTTTTTTTATTTCTTATTTTGAATTGGTTTTATTCTATACTTTTTGCTCATTTTTTGCAAGAACCTATATAGTTATCATTCACAGTACCTGTGAACAGTAACGTGACCTGCAACCCTTATATAACCTCATATGTTGTGGCCTGATTTGTGAGCGGATTGCGGTTTTGATAATCAAACAAAATCAAATGTCCATCTATATTTTCCAAATGTGTCATCTTACGCAGCTGACGTTTATCATACTTTTCATACCCTTTCAAATATTGATGTTCTTCTGCCTCTGTATCGTAAAATGTCCGCTCCACCTCTTTACTTACTAAAGAATCACCTGCAAATGCCGGACGATTTTTCATATTTTCCCTCAGATATAAATCCATAACTAACGTCTGACGAAATTGCTCTTCTGTTAATAAAGTCTCGTATTGTACTAATGCCACTTCTTTTATAAACGCATATAATATTTCATATCGTGCGACACGATTGTGATTCACCCCGTAATATCCATGTTCTTCATAATAGTTACTCATTTCTTCAAACATCACAAACGCATCTCCAAAGACTTGTTCAAGCAATTCCATAGTATGTTCAAATTGTCTGCTGTTATAATACACCTCTACCATCTCTTCCAGTCCTTTGAGGCGAATCACATCCGAATATGGAAGCCATTTTGTCGACAGCACTTCATACGGCGGTCTGTTCTGATACAACAACTCATAGTCTTTTGTTTTTTCTTCCATGTATGAGCCTTTTAAAACTTTAAGAAAGCCAAGCTGCAGCTGTTCCGGTCTCAATGCATATACGTCACAGAATGACTTATGGAAACTATTGTAATCTTCAAAAGGAAGACCCGCGATCAAATCTAAATGCTGATGAATATTTTTCGCAGCATGCACACGATTCACCACTTCTGTCACCTGCGAAAATTTCATTGTACGATGAATTTCCTTAATCGTCTGTTCATTTGTTGACTGCACACCAATTTCCAATTGGATCAATCCAGGTCGCATAGTGCTGATTAAATTTAATTCTTCTTCATTTAATAAATCTGCTGCCACCTCAAAATGAAAATTTGTTTTCCCTTTATCATGTTCTTTTATATAAGACCAGATTTCCATAGAATGTGAATGTTTACAATTGAATGTACGGTCTACAAACTTCACCTGCGGAATCTCATGATCTATAAAAAACTGTAATTCTTTTTTTACCAGCTCTAAGTCTCTAAAACGAAGACATTTATCAATAGAAGAGAGACAATAACTACATGAAAACGGGCATCCCCTGCTTGATTCATAATATATGATCTTATTCTTAAAAACATCTAAATCTTCATATACAAATGGCACTTTACTTAAATCCATCACACTTCGATCTGCAGTTTCTATGATTTCTTCTCCATCTCGGAAAGTTATCCCCACGATTTCTTTCAATCGTTGGACTTTTTCACATTGTTCCAGACTTTTCCCACTGTTGTTGTAATAAAACTCTGCCAATTCTAAAAATGTCTCTTCTCCTTCTCCTCGCATAATGCCATATACCTGTGGAAATTGTTCCAACATATGAGACGCATGATATGAAACCTCAGGTCCACCAAGCCAGATATCTGTCTGTGGCATAATCTTCCCTAGTTCTGCGACCAGTTGTTCTACATATTCAATGTTCCACAAATAGCAGGAAAAGCAAAGCACTTCCGGTTTTCTTTTATACAGATCCATCAATATCTGATCCAATGGCTGGTTGATCGTATATTCCGCAATTCCTATCTCTTCTTTATATTTCTCACATTTTCCTGCCGCATAAGCTCTCAGACTGTATACTGCTAAATTGGAGTGAATGTATTTTGCATTGATTGCAGTCAATAAAATATTCATCTATATGCTCCCTTTTTCTAATATGTCACTTTTATATTAAATAACCCGATACTTTTTTCATTTCATTATAAACGCTTCCCCCTCTATTTTCAATTATTCTTCTTAGGCATCTTGACTTTTTCTTAAAAACCATGTAAACTTAAGACTCGTGCAGCCGGGGTGTTAGCGGTACCTTGTACCTGCAATCCGCTATAGCAGGGGTGATATTACGCAGAGGGTGCTGATTTGCAAAGCTGCCCTTGGAAAGTGGCGTTGAAAATCCGGGTCTCACACGACGGGAACCTGTGAACCGTGTCAGGTCGGGAACGAAGCAGCACTAAGCAGGACCTTCCGGGTGTTGTGAGGGTGCCTGGATCGAGTCAACTACCAAGGTAACGTTTGTGGAGATGTATTCGAAGCGTAATGCACGTAAAATAAGAAATTCAAGACACTGAAAAGGAGAATCCTCACAGTGTCTTTTATTTTTTCTATATTTAACTGATTGTTCTATACTCTCTTATCTAATCCTCTTTTTTCAGCGTTTTTTCGTATTTTATTTTCTTCTGCTTCTCCCTGAGTTCTTTAAAAAACTGTTTCATCATCGCACTGCATTCTTCACCCAGTACACCTGTCGTAAGCTCAACCTGATGATTAAATTCCTGCATATCAAGCAGATTTAAAATAGAGCCTGCACACCCGGCCTTTGGATTCATACACCCGACAACAACCCGCTTTGTCCGCGCCTGTACAATCGCGCCCGCACACATCTGACAAGGTTCCAAGGTAACATATAATGTACACTCTTCCAATCGCCAGTCATTTATTTTTTTACTCGCTTTTTTTATCGCAGCAATCTCCGCATGTGCCAATGGATTTTTGTCTGTTGTTCTTCGATTATAACCTCGTCCAATAATCTTTCCTTCGTACACGATCACACATCCTATCGGAACCTCCTCCAGCGCATAAGCCTTCTTCGCCTGCCGAATCGCCTCTCTCATATATTTTTCATCCAACTTTTGGTTCATCTCATCCATGAATATTTCTAATCCTTTCATGTATTTTCAGTTCTTTTCTTATTATTACAAGAATACATTATCTTAGAGGTTTTGAACAGCATTTCCTCAATTCTTATTTTATTAATCTATTGGAGGTACTCTATGAATCCAGGTATTTATTATCTTTATGAATATAAAAATAATCACTGTATGCGCAACACCGGATTTTTAAAACTCACAAAGAAGCCAGATTGCTGGCTTCTTCAGATTCAAGCCAGAAATATTCCCGTCACGAATCAGCACCTTGTCCCACTCTGTGCTATTTTAACCGAACAAGAGCATAACATTTCCAAAAAAATAAGTGAGCTTCCATGCAATTCTCATATCATTTCTGCTCAACTTACACTACCGGATTCTGCCATCAATTCAATTTCATCCATGGAGAATCTGCATGGTTTTTTAATTCCACTGCCTGATGAAAGTTTTCTTACCGCTACAGAATCTCATTTTCATCTGGATATCAATGAAATTTTTTCAACAACTGTGCAATCCGAAACTCCTGATCCAGCTCCAGATCTTTCAGCTTCCGAATACAACGATAATGATAATTTATTCGAAGCCAGTGATACAACAAACTTATTATCTCCTTCTAAAACCATACAGAAAATCCATCATTCAGATTTGAAAATTCTTCCTAAAAAATGTTGGAATCTTGCAAACAACAGTTTTCTTCTGCATGGATATCATAATTATCATCATCTTCTCCTTATCGAAGAAAATGGTCATTATCAGCTCGGAGTGCCAGGAGTATATGATATTCGAGAAGCCCGGGCCGCAGAAATTTTTGGTTTTCCGGAATTTATCAACGCCTACAACGATCAATTAGAACTTTCTCCTGATGAATGTAATACACAGGAAAATTTTGGATACTGGTGTCATTACATTTATTAGAAAATATTTTTCTAAAATTTCTTTGCATTATAAATGGGGAGCATATCCGTTTATTGTAGCTCCCCATTTCATCTTAGTCTAAATAAATTGGTGGTTCATAATCTTTGCCAAGCTCTGATTTCATCCGCTCCTGGTATCCAAGATATGCCCATTCTGTCATATCATCCCAACGATGCTTCGCACGATCATATACCTGCACATATCCGATCTTATTCGGATGCATTCTCACACTATTTGATAAATACTCGTGTCCTGTATATGGATTCAATTCTCCTATCGTCAAATCTTCTTCAATTTCGTTTCTCTTCACAAAGCGTTTAGGTTCTTCCTCCGGCTCAATCGTTGCCTTCTCCCATTCCGAAGTAAATCTCGCCCTCTCATATGCACTCTGCACAATCTGTGGCTTCCAGATAGTTGTCTTGTGATCATCATAATTTTCTGTTTCGTCCTGCGGTATCTCCTCCGCATCCTCCAGAGTCAATTCCTCTGATTCATCCCAAGGCTCTTCATCTTCAAGTAAAATTTCTTCTTCCGAATCATCATCTACTTCTTCAAATTCTGCTTCCTCTGTTTCTAATTCTTCCGCTTCCTCTGTTTCTGATTCTGGTTCTTCTGATTCCGGTTCTTCAACTGTCATTTCTTCTGCATCTTTATTTTTCAGTCCTGCATTGTTTGCATATTGAACTGCAAGTTCCTCTGACGCGGTTTCCTCTATTTCCAGCTCCTCTGGAAATATACTCAACTTAAACGGACACCCCAAAATAGCTGCAATCAATCTCATGTCTTGTTCCTGAAAGTTATCTCTACTCAAACGCTGGGTCAGATTCTGACGTGACATTGCTTTCCCAGTTCGTTCCTCGATCATCTCAGCCAATTGTTTGATCGTCATGTTTTTTCTGCTTAACATAATTTTAACTTGTTCGCCAAACGTTAAATCTCCCATAAGAAACCCTCCTTACATCTACCCCTTATTCTAACAAAAGCACATTCCATCGTCAATGCAGAACCCCTCCCTAAAAAATTTCTTTTCTACTATATTAAAAAAGGAACCGAATTACTCGCTGTCATTTACAAGTAATTCCTGTTCCTTTTAGAAAGAAGATAGATTTTTCTGCTGTCTTTCACAGACGCTCTGCACAACAGCAGAATCTTTTATATTAAATTCTAAAGTTAAAATCTGCATAAGCTGAACATCCATGCTCATGAACATCCAAACCATCAATTTCTTCTTCTTTAGATACTCTCAAACCGATTGTTTTATCAATAATTGTAAAAATAATGATTGCTAATACAAATACGTATGCTGCTGTTGCTGCAACACCAAGCAACTGAGTTCCAAATGTGTAATCCGGTGAAAATACACCTGTTAAAATTGTTCCTGTCGCACCACATACACCATGTACACTGATTGCTCCGACCGGATCATCAATTTTTGCCACCTTATCAAAGAACTCTACTGAAAATACAACCAATACACCTGCTATTGCTCCGATGATGATTGCTGACCAGTTACTTACTGCATCACAACCTGCTGTAATTGCTACCAAACCTGCCAGAGAACCATTAAATGTCATTGAAACATCAGGTTTTCCATAACGAACCCATGTTACGATCAATGCCATCAATGTAGCGGCTGCGGCTGCAAGGTTTGTTGTCATTGCAATGTCACCTAAGTTCGTTGTTGCTGCTGTTGTAGATCCACAGTTAAATCCAAACCAGCAGAACCATAAAATAAATACTCCCAACGCTGCAATTGCAAGATTGTGACCAGGAATAGCTCTTACTTTTCCTTCTTTGTTATATTTTCCAATACGAGGTCCAAGGATTTTAGCTCCTACCAAAGCACAGATACCACCTACCATATGTACTGCTGTAGATCCTGCAAAATCATGGAATCCGAGTTCTGATAACCAGCCTCCGCCCCAGATCCAGTGTCCTGTAATCGGATAAATAAAAATACTGATTGCTGCACTGTATGCCAGGTATGCTGCAAATTTTGTTCTCTCAGCCATAGATCCTGAAACAATGGTTGCTGCTGTTGCACAAAATACTGTGTGGAAAATAATAAACACGCCTGCCGGAAGTCCATTGATCATCCCATCTGCATCTGCCAGTGATGTCGGATCAAAAAATCCTTTGATTCCTACAATACCATTCCAATCTGTACCATGCATCAAAGCAAAGCCAAATATAAAGAAGAAAATACTTCCAAGTACAAAGTCCATCATATTCTTCATCAAAATATTTCCTGTATTTTTTGCTCTTGTAAAACCTGCCTCACACATAGCAAATCCTGCCTGCATGAAATAAACCAATATAGCTCCTAACATTGTCCACATAACATTTATCAATAATGCTGTTGCGTCTATGCTATCCATTCCGCCTGCAATTAAATCTGTCAATCCCATATCTACATCCTCCTTCTCATTTCTTTAGAGACTGTCTTTTAACTATCTCATTCAATATTTCAAAAGAAAGAGGACACCTGTAAGAACATTTTTATGTATCTTACAACTATCCTCTTTGATAACAATCTATATCTTTTTTTATTTTCATGGTTTGCACCGAATTATAATGCATTCGATCCACGTTCTCCTGTTCGGATTCGAACTGCATCCTGTACTTCGTATACAAAGATTTTTCCATCTCCATAAGTACCGGTCTGAATTTCATCTACAACTCTTTTAATAATTTTTTCTGCTGTATCTGGTTCAACAATTGTCTCTACTTTTACTTTTGGTAAAAGATTCACACTATATTCTGCACCTCGATAAATCTTTTTATGTCCCTTCTGATTACCATATCCCATGATATTTGTTATCATAAGACCATTTGCCTGACAATCATCCAGGATCCCCTTCAAATCCTCTAATTTTTCTGGCTGAATTACAATTTCAAGTTTCTTCATATTCTCAACCTCCTTCTATTATCGAAAAATTGCTTTCGCAATTTTTTCTCGTTAAACAGGGTCGCATGCATGACAACTACAAAACAAAAGAGGCGCTTTTCCGTAATGGAAAAACGCCTTTGTTTTTGTTGAGTCTTATTATACTCACCTCTGTCAGAATGTCAATTAAATATTCAATTTTTTTATACTTTTGTGACTATTCATGAATTTCATTTAAATTTCCAGATTATTTTCCGTCTTTTTGCTGTTCCAAATATTCTTCAAGCGTAATACCCTGTTTCATAATTTCTTTTGCCGCTGTTTTACCGACATAACGGAAATGCCATGGTTCATAAACAATTCCTGTTACATCTGACTTATTAGTAGGATAGCGCAAAATATAACCATAATTTGCACAGTTTGCTTTCAGCCACTTTGCTTCATCTGTATTTTCTTGTTCATCATCTAACTCCTGATAAGTTGATGATGTAATATCCATTGCCAATCCGGTAGCATGTTCACTTGTCCCCGGCACTGCTACAGACTGTTTTGTTTCATCATAGGCGTCTAGTGGTGTTTTTCCCTGATAAATCCAGTTTAGCATTGTATCATTAAACACGCCTCTTTGTGTCTCATAGTCACGATATGCAGATATAATATTTAAACTCAGCCCTGCATCCGCTGCATCCTGAAACATCTTCTTTGTATCATCCGCAATACGACTGTCCACAGAATAATCATCTGTTATTTTTGTCAGACTCGGTGCATAAGATGTATCCAGCGGGCTCTCGCTATTAATCAGAACAAGACTCCAGTCATCATCGTTTGAAGCTAATTTTTCCGCATTTTCCTTCGCGATTGCCTCTGATGACGGCTGCACCTTAGCCTTTTCAGCTTCTGCCTGCAACTGTTCATTTTCTTTTTTCAGCTTATCCTCTGTAGTTTTACATTCTTCTCTTACTTCTTTGATTCTTGCTCTTCCACTCAATCCCATAAGAAGCATTCCTATCAATGCTCCAAAGATGATTCCAACGCAAAGTATTTTAATCAGACGATATTTCATCGCTTTTTTCTTCATCTGTTTATATCTCCCATCTTACTTTTTTACATCTACTGCATATATCGCACTTCAAATGTCTCAATTGTAATTGCTTTATTAAATAAATTTCCCTGAACATAATCGCATCCCAATTCTTGCATTACATTCAACTGATCCTGTGTTTCTACTCCGCAGGCATAAACAGATGCACCCAGTCGACGGCAAATATCAATCACTGCTTTTGCCACTATTCTGCTTTTACTGTTTCCTACAATATTAGAAGTAATTCCTTTATCTAGTTTTAGACCATCAAACTCCATAATAGACAAAATAGAAAAACTTGAATCTTTTGCCCCGAAATCATCCAAAAGGACTCTCACATTCGCTTTTCGAATTTTATTACTTGTCTCAGCAAGCATCTCTGGATTCATCTCCTGATTTGTTTCCGATACTTCCACTTGCAAATACTCGCTTGACACATGATATTTTTCAATTATCTTCAGGATCTTATCTCCAACACTCTCATATCGCAAAGTGGCTCCTGAGAAATTGACAGAAATCGGCAACATCATCCGATCTTCATTCTCCCATCTGCGAAGTGTCTTACACACTTCTTCAAACACATACAAATCCAGATAATGCGAAAGCTTTGTTTCCTCCAAAAGTGTCAGGTAACGCCCCGGATCCACAATTCCCAAATCTTTGTGATGATATCTCACAACTGCTTCGGCTCCGACAACCTCTTCTGATTCCGCCTCCAGCACTGGTTTTAAACATACAATAAAATTACCCTGCTCAATATCATCTAACAAATCCTGCTTAATAATCGGTTCATGATGACCTTTTTTCAGATTTTTATAATATTTACGTTTTTCTTTACGCATCATATTCCCTGCATCCATAACAAGATTATCTATATTGATATCCAGTTTTTCCCAGGCATATCCCATCGTAACCAGTCCTAGACTGATATTGTCTAATTTGTCTCTGCTGCTGTGGATACGATTCATGAATCCTTCATATGAAATATTCTCCGCAAGAATCAGGTATTCGTCTCCTGTCATACGATAAACCATAAATCCTTTAAAAAACTCTTCCAGTACTTCTCCTACTCGGATAACAACCTCGTCTCCATATTCCCTTCCAAACTCTTTATTAAAATTCTTCAGGCCATTTACATCGACAGAAACCGCACCCAAAGATTTTAACGCTTCTTGATTCACTTCTGAAAGATATCCCACAAAGCTATTCCTGTTCAGCAAGCCTGTCAGGTCATCATGGTAACTTAAATATTCCTGCTGTCTTTGTAATTTCTGTAAAACTGTTGTCTGTGAAATATACGGAAGCAGCGAACGCAATAAAGAAAGATCGCACCCTCCTCTGTGAACATTCACAACTGCCAGTATTGCCTTCTGATTATCACCCATCGGATAAAATACACTGTAGCTGTCTTCTGTGGTATCTGTAACTTCCTCTCTCAGCCATTTTGGAAACTGATCTGGGGATAACATTTTGATTCGGTCTCTCTGCCACGGAATATTCTCCGCACACCACTCGTAGACCATTGTAATTTCTTCATCATCCCGTTCAATGTAATATGCATATTCTGAATCATAGTAATCACGTACTGTTCTCAAAGCATCATTCATCAGCTCTACCATCGAACGTAATTTATCTTTTTCACTCATTGTAATTCTCCCTAATATCAATTCAGCTAAAGTATATTTTAGTATAATAATGTGAAAAAAGCAACACTACGCACTCCTATGTGTTACATTTCTGTTACTTTTTTTACAAATATTTTTAACAACAAAAAAAGAACCATACAATTCCGACATAAAAAGTCTTTTTGTACAGTTCTTTTATGATTATCCACAATATTTACACATTCCAATGCTTTCCATGTGATACTTTCAAACGGTTCATCGCCCTGGCAAGAGAAGCCTGCGTATGATAGTATTCCTGAATACTCTGTTTCTGACGCAGCTGCTCCTGTGCACGTTCTTTTTGTTCCTGTGCATGACGGATATCAATCTCTTCCGGACGCTCTGCTGTCTGCACAAGCACGGTTACACGGTTATTAACAATCTCCATAAAACCACTTCCGACAGCTACCTCACGCCAGTCCCCCGGCTCAATTTCCATGCAGGCAACTCCGACATCTACTGCAATCACCATATTCTCATGGTTTGGCAAAATTCCTATTGTACCGCCATCATACGCCGGTACAACGATTTGCCTGCATCGTCCTTCGTAAAACACACGGTCACTTGCAATTATTTTCAGACCAAATGTTTCCATATGCGCACTCCTTTACTCTTCTGAGCTCATTGTCTTCGCTTTCTCAATAACATCGTCAATTGTTCCGACATTAAAGAATGCATTTTCCGGATATTGATCCATATCTCCATCAATAATAGCTTTAAATCCACGGATTGTCTCATTCAAAGGCACATATTTTCCATGAATTCCTGTAAATGTTTCTGCAACGGAGAATGGCTGTGACAAGAATTTCTGAATCTTTCTTGCACGCATAACTGTTGCCTTATCTTCATCAGAAAGCTCTTCCATACCAAGAATTGCGATGATATCCTGCAACTCTTTATATTTCTGCAAAATTGCTTTTACCTGATTGGCAATTCTATAATGCTCCTCACCTACAATATCCGCTTCCAAAATACGTGAACTTGATTCCAGTGGATCTACCGCCGGATAAATTCCCTGTTCTACAACTTTACGTGAAAGTACAGTTGTTGCATCCAAATGGGCAAATGTTGTTGCAGGAGCCGGGTCAGTCAAATCATCTGCAGGTACATATACTGCCTGTACAGATGTAATTGATCCATTCTTTGTAGATGCAATACGTTCCTGTAACTCACCCATTTCTGTTGCAAGTGTAGGCTGATAACCTACGGCTGAAGGCATACGTCCAAGCAATGCGGATACCTCTGAACCAGCCTGTGTAAAACGGAAAATGTTATCGATGAATAACAGCACATTCTGATGTTCCTCATCTCTGAAATATTCAGCCATTGTCAGTCCTGTCTCTGCCACACGCATACGTGCTCCAGGTGGCTCGTTCATCTGACCAAATACCAATGCTGTCTTCTCCAGAACTCCTGAAGCTTTCATCTCTGTCCAAAGGTCATTACCTTCACGAGAACGCTCTCCTACACCGGTAAAAATAGAATATCCACCATGCTCTGTTGCAACGTTATGGATCAATTCCTGAATCAATACAGTCTTACCTACACCGGCACCACCGAACAGACCAATCTTACCACCTTTTGCATATGGAGCAAGAAGGTCAATAACTTTAATACCAGTTTCCAGAATCTCTACAACCGGACTCTGTTCTTCAAATGTCGGAGGATCGCGATGGATAACCCATTTCTGAGCATCGTCTTCGATTTTGTCTCCGTTATCAATCGTTTCACCAAGCACATTGAACAAACGTCCAAGTGTCTGATCTCCAACAGGAACGCGGATACCTGCTCCTGTTGCAGTTACTTCCATATCTTTATGAAGTCCTTCACTTGCAGCCAGCATCAGGCAGCGCACTTCATTGTTTCCAAGATGCTGTGCAACTTCCATAACGCAGACTTTACCATTATTTTCTACCTCCAAAGCATCTTTGATGCTAGGAAGATTTCCATCTTCAAATAATACGTCAACGACAGGTCCCATAACCTGTACAATTCGTCCTTTATTCATATGCTATTCTCACTTCCTTTTCCGCTTCTGCGCATTTGCGCCACTGCAGACCTCAGTAATTTCCTGAGTGATTGCAGCCTGTCTGGCTCTGTTATATTCAATAGAAAGTTCTCTGATAATATCCTGTGCACTGTCTGTTGCTGTCTGCATCGCAGTCATTCGAGCATTATGCTCACTTGCATATGCCTCAACCAGACAACCATAAATCATACCTACAATATAGTTTGGTATAATAATGTCCATCACTGCCTGTGCAGATGGATACAATGCAATCGCTTCACGATACACGTTAAGCGGCATCTTCATCTCGTTGAATGAGCTTCTCTCCAGCGGAAGCAGACGAACCTTCTCCACTTCAGACTGAATTGAATTTTCCATTCGTGTATATACAATATATACTTCGTCCAGCTCTCCATTTTCAAACTGTTCAAGAAGAGTTGCGGCAATATCTCTTGCCCGGTGCATCGTTGGTTTCTGTACAGTGTACTGGAAATTTGTGTCAATCTTTACTCCACTTTTAGCAAAATAATGTCTTCCCAACTCACCTACAACAAATAATTTGTGCTCTCCCGGACCTGCAAGTATCTCTTCTTCTGCCTTCACCACATTGTGATTGTAGGCTCCTGCCAGACCTTTATCCGCAGTTACTACGATTGATGCGATCTTACGCTTCTCTGGCGGAATCTCTTCTCGAAGATCAAAAAACCGTTGCTTCTCCATCTCCGGTACATGTCGGAGAATTCGTGAAATTTCTCCCTGCAAGCCATAGAAATACGGCTCTGTGTCAGCCAGTTTTTTCTTTGCCTGACGCATCTTTGTCGAAGAAATCATATACATGGCATTTGTAATCTTCATCGTGTCTTTTACACTATTAATACGAGTCTGTATTTCTCTGATATTTGCCATCTTAACACCTGCTCTTCTTAAATTCCTTTGCAGTCTCTACAATCTTCTCTGCCAGTTCATCGGACAATACCTTTGTCTCTTCAATTTCTTTGCCGATTTCAGGATGTTCTGTTGCAAAATACTGCAACATATCGTGCTGGAATTCTTTAATTTTTGCTTTTTCAACTCCAAGCATCACTTTATTTCTTGCAGTACATAATGTAATAACTTTTTCTGCCAATCCCATCGGTGCTCCTAATGGCTGCTTCAAAAGTTCCATCAAACCGCTACCATATTCCAGCTGTTCTTTTGTTGCAGCATCCAAATCTGAACTGAACTGCGTAAATACTTCCATCTCACGATACTGGGCAAGATCGATACGAAGACTTCCTGCTGCCTTCTTCATTGCTTTTGTCTGTGCATCTCCACCTACACGGGATACAGACAAACCAACGTTAACCGCCGGACGCATACCAGATGCAAACAAATCACTTTCAAGGAAAATCTGTCCGTCTGTAATAGAAATTACGTTTGTAGGGATGTATGCAGACACATCACCAGCCTGTGTTTCAATAATTGGAAGTGCTGTAATAGAACCTCCGCCAAGTGCATCACTCAAACGGCTGGAACGCTCCAACAGTCTTGAATGCAGATAAAATACGTCTCCAGGATATGCTTCACGTCCAGGCGAACGTCCAAGTAACAATGATAATGCACGGTAAGCAACGGCATGTTTTGAAAGATCATCGTATATGATTAATACATCTTTTCCTTTGTGCATATAATATTCAGCCATAGCAGTTCCTGCATATGGAGAAATATATTGAAGTGGTGCACAATCACTCGCTGTTGAAGCAACAACGATTGTGTAATCCATCGCACCTGCTTCTTTAAATGTATTTACTACCTTAGCAACTGTAGATGCTTTCTGACCAATTGCAACATAGATACAGATTACATCTTTTCCCTTCTGGTTCAAAATTGTATCGGTAGCAATTGAAGTTTTACCAGTCTGACGGTCTCCAATGATCAACTCACGCTGTCCACGTCCAATCGGGAACATAGAATCGATTGACAGAATACCTGTCTCCATTGGTACACTTACCGATTTACGGTCAATAATACCAGGTGCTTCATTTTCGATTGGGCGATAACCATCTGCTTCAATCTCACCTGCTCCGTCAATTGGCTCGCCGAGTGCATTGACAACTCGTCCGATAAATTTATCTCCGACCGGAACACCGGCCTTTTTCCCTGTTCGAGCAACTTTTGTTCCTTCTTTGATCTCTGTGTCATGGCCAAACAAGATACATCCGATAGCATCTTTCTGGATATCCTGAACCATTCCCTTCAGACCATTTTCAAAGGTAAGAATTTCCCCGTACATGGCGTGATCAATCCCGTAAATGGTTGCGATTCCGTCACCGACTGTAATTACAGTACCGACTTCGCTGTCCTTACTGATCTGATCAAAATTCTCTATTTCATTTTTCAGAATAGAAATGATTTCTTCTGAATTGATTGAACTCACCTTGTTCACCTCCAGGTCAATTTTTGTTCTAATCGTGTCAGTCTTCCTTTCAGACTCCAGTCATACTCATCATTTTCAACATGAAGAATAAATCCACCAAGAAGAGACGTATCTTCTACAATTTGAATCTTCACATCTGCTTTCTGATATTTGTCACAAAGGAATACCTTCATCTTATCGAGCTGTTCCTCACTTGGAGGCTCTACACAGGTCAATACTGCCGTCAGAATATGAGCCTGTTCATCGCAATATTCATCATACGCATCAAATATCTCATTAATCAGATTGACACGCTGATTTTTACATACGACTTTCAGGAAATTCTTCATACTCTCCGGAAACACCTGATCGATGACGCTCATTTTTATTTTTGCAGAAATCGTTGGATTGATAAATACTTCTCTCAACTGTGGTACTTCTGCAAATGTTTCTTTTGTTTTCTCTATATCTGTTTTTGGAACGTTAAGCTCATACAACACTCGCGCATAATGTCCTGACATTGATGAGCGGTACATCCGTTTAATCGATGTCTGTGTTTCCATGAGCTTCACCTACTCCTTCCAGAAACTGATCATAAATTCCTTTGTTTCCTTGATTCTCTGTCTTTTCATCAACAATCTTCTTAGCTGCCTGCATTGCAAGTCCCGCAATTTCTGACTGCAATGTATTCATTGTCTGCTGACGTTCAACCTCGATTGTCTTCTTCGCATTTTCCAGCATAATTCCTGCTTTTTCATTTGCCTCTGATAAAATACGATTGTATTCTTTCTTAGCTTCTGCATGTGCTTTATCAACAATCTGGCTGGATTGTTCTTTTGCTCCGCTCAGGGCTTTCTCATAATCTGCCTTTAACTGCTTTGCTTCATTCTGTGTATCTGTTGCATTCTGAAGTCCATCAGCAATCATTTTTTCACGTTTTTCCATAATGCCCATAACCGGTTTAAATAAGAACTTTTTCAGTAAAAGATAAAAAATCACAAGGTTTATAATGGTATAGATAAGGCTTGCATTAAACTGTATCACCTTTTACACCTGCCTTTCTTCTTTACTCGTCTTGCTAAACAACTTCTTATTTCAGCATTAAGATAATTAACAGACCAATAATGAAACCATAAATAGCAGTTGCCTCTGCAAGTGCACAACCAAGGATTAAGTTCTTACTGATTTTGCTTTCTGCTTCCGGCTGTCTTGCGATAGCATCAACAGCTTTTGCTGTTGCAATACCAATACCAACTCCTGCTCCTAAACCTGCTAATACTGCGATACCTGCTCCAATTGCAATAATTGTTCCCATAATTCTAATCTCCTTTTTCTTTTTTCACCAAATGATTGTAATTTTATTATTCTTTGCACAACTCTCTGTGAATCTAATAAGTTATTCCTGTTCTTCATTCATAAACAATGCTGTCAGGAACACAAATACATAAGCCTGTAATAATCCATCGAATATATCAAAATAAAAACTAAATGGGATAGGAGCCAAAACCGGAACTACTGTCTTCAAAAGTTCCATAATAACAAATGCTCCCAACACATTACCAAATAATCGCATACAAAGCGACAGCGGTCTGATTACAATTTCCAAAATCATAATCGGTGCTACAAATGGTACTGGTTCAGCAAAATGCTTCACCCAATGCTTCACTCCATTTTTATGAATTCCTGAATACTCAATAAGAATCATACTCATAATTGCTATGGCTGCTGTAACATTCAAATCTTTTGTCGGCGGCTTAAACCCAAAAAGACCTATAATGTTTGAAATTCCAATATAAATCAGAACAGTCAATAAGTATGGAATATATTTTCTGTTTTCCTTACCCATGACATCTTCGAAGAAGTTCTGACCCGTGCTAATAGCGGATTCTAATAACAACTGCCCTTTCCCCGGATTCTCAACTTTTAGATTTCTCACAAAGATGATACACAAGGCGACTATCACTGCCATGATAATCCATGTGACGACTATCGATTCCTTAATATCCAGCAACCCATTCAAGAATGGAATCTTTATGACCGTCTCACACTGCAGTTCTTCCAGCAACCTGTCTGTCAAATTGCCCGTATCGCTCCCTCCCTTTCTTTATCAAATTGTTATTTACGATAAGGTTCCATTTAATAAGAAGAAACTCCTCATTTTAGGTACAAAAAAAGAACTTCTTTCACAGAAGAACTTTTGCCTTATCGCATCTTTTAAGATTGTATCTCTCAAAAGCTATTGTAAATATACTCCCACAAAATTCTTTTGTCAATCTTTTGTTATTGCTGTTTTTACTTCTACTTTTTATCATTTTTTCATGGAATTTTTATTCAAAATTCCTTTTATTTTTATTGATTTATTTCTCTTTTTCATGCATTTTTTCTTCCATTTTTTTTGTACGGAAACACATTCCCAAATTTGTCGTCACGTATTTATTCTATTTACCACGAAAAAATGTGAATTTTTGTGAAATTTGCACACTGCTTTCTTTATTCATATATATTTCATCCATTTACTTTTATCATTTTTTAACGCATATAAATACTTTCACTCACATTCTCCCCAATAGATTGTAGGACTGTTTCTGTTATTACTGTGAATTTTTTGTAAGGAACGTATTGCCACTTAATGAACTAAATAGCAATCCCTCTCGCTTCCGCTATCTTCTCCTTCGCAGTCTGCCAGATCACATACTCATCCTCTCCCGGCATCCCAATACTTACTCCCTTTTTTCGATATTCCATCTGACTGTTCAGCACAATCTTCCCTGACATATGATAAGACATAATCCCAGTATATGGAATCAGCTTCTTGATTGCCTCTGCACTAATCCCGGACGCTGCAAGAATCTCAATTCTGCTCTGGGATTTTTCTTGTAATTCTTTCAGAATTGTTCTTCCTTCCCACGCAGTTTCTTTCTGACCACTTGTAAGAATCGTATCAAAGCCGATTTCTATTGCCTCTTCCAATGCCTTCATTGGATTTACACACACATCAAATGCCCGATGTAGTGTTTTCTTTTTATTTCCTGCTAGTTTAATCAACTCTTCCATTCTTTCCACATCCAAGTTGCCATCTGGACGTAACAAACCAATGACGATTCCGTCAGCACCCGCCTCACAATACATCTGTACTTCTTCTTTTAATTGCTCAAACTCATATCCGTCATAACAATAATCCCCATATCTTGGACGAAGCAGTACACGTACCGGAATATCTGTGTTCTTTCTCACCTGATCATATAATGCTTTTCCCGGCAACACCCCGCCAATAAGCAAATTACTGCACAGCTCCAATCTGTCTGCGCCGCCTTCTTGTGCATAAATAGCAGACTGTACACTATCTACACATGCCTCTAATATTATTTTTTTCAATTTGATCATTCCTCTACTTTCATAACAATTCAATATTCGCTCTGCTCGCATTTTCAATTTTATTTTTACATCTGCTTTCTCACAATGCGGTATTCGTCTCCAAACTGATAATATGGACAATCATGAAAGCTTCCCTGAACGAATCGATACATTTCGTCCTCATCCAAATTTTGTGCACAAACATAGTATTCATATTCTTCGTCATACTCATAATTCATACAACTCTCACAATTCACATTGCTCTTCTTTTTCTGCAAAGTTATCCACCTCCGGACCATTTTTTTCACACTTATTATTCACATATCCCGGTAATTTTCTTATTATCAACGTTATTTATGCATCCAATGCTTTCAACTGCTGATATACATACGCCACCGGAAGTCCGACCACATTATAATAATCTCCTTCTATCTTGTCGATGTATGCAGCAAATTTTCCCTGAATTCCATATGCACCTGCTTTGTCCATCGGTTCTCCACTCGCAATGTAGTTCCGAATCTCCTCATCACTCATTTCATGTACAAATACCTCTGTCCTTTCTGCATGACAAATTTCTTTGGCTTCGCCATCTTCTCCATACACAAGCATTGCAACTCCTGTATAAACCTGATGTGTATCTCCTGCCAGACTCTTTAACATGTGAAATGCCTCCGCTTCATCTGACGGTTTTCCCAATATTTTATTATCATGAACAACAACCGTATCCGCTCCGATTACAATTGTATCTATCACATTTCCTTCCGCTTCTTCCAGCTCCATTGCCACATTTCCTGCTTTCATCAATGCCAGTTCCTGAACAATTTCTGTCGGAATTGCACTTTCATATATTTCTTCCTTATCACTTGTTTTAATTTCGAATTCTACGCCAATCCGCTCTAATAACTCTTTTCGTCTTGGCGAAGCCGATCCAAGCACGATTCGCTTTTTATTTTGTTTTGTCATGTAATTCCCACGCTTTCTTCAATAATTCCGGCTGTTTCACCAGCTCTGTTGCCCCCAGTGCCATACACTCCGCCACATACAGCATCGCTTTTTCCCCAATACTCATGCCAACCTGTGCTGTAGCTGCCCAGTGATGCAATGGCGTTCCTTTACACATTGCCGCTGCGCTCAACATTACTGTTGGAACTGTATGGCTTACGTCAGACACATCTGTTCCAATCGATAAGATAACCGGTTTTTCTTCTAAAGGCTCTAATCCTGTGAAATACACTCCATCATTTTCCAGCCCCGCCTCTTCGCTGATTTCTTTTGCAAATAAAATTTCTTCATCTGTATACTCCGGTGTCTGGATTTGTTCCATTGCATGATAAAATGTCTCTGCCAGGACACGATTCACTTTCATTTCCTTATTCTTTGTCACACGTTCAATTTCGACTCTTGTTCCAGTCATAAGTGCCGCACCTTTTGCACAATTATCTACCCTCTCAGATGCATCTTTTGTTCTCTCCCACTTTGCTGAACGGATAAAATAATTTGTTGAAGCATATGGCGGTACAATATTAGCCGGACCATCCGTATTGGTATAAGTGTAATGCATCCGTACATCATCTGCCACATGTTCCCGCAAATAATTTACTCCCACATTCATCAATTCTGCTGCGTCAAGTGCACTCCTTCCCATTTCCGGATGCTTTGAGGCATGTGCAGCTTTTCCGTAAAATTTATAGTTTTTAATATCCTGAGCCTGCCAGATATCGTAACTCACACGATTTCGATCAAACGGATGCCATGTGATCGCTGCGGATAAATCATCAAACACTCCCGCCTCATTCATACGAATCTTACCAATTACAATCTCCTCTGCCGGGCATCCATATACACGTATCGTTCCTTCTTTTTCTTCCGTTTCCATCCAGCTTTTAAGTGCTCCGGCTGCCCCGGCACATGCAGTTCCAAGTAAATTATGACCACATCCGTGTCCCGGTCCTTCGATTGCTTTTCGTGTACTGCAGGTTTCCTGTCCAAGTCCCGGCAAGGCATCATACTCTGCCAGGAATCCGAGAACCGGCTTACCATATCCCCATTCAGCGACAAATGCTGTCTCAAATCCGGCAATTCCCCAAGTCACCGTAAATCCCTGCTTTTCAAGATAATCTGCCAAAATCTTCGAAGACACCTTCTCCTCCAAAGAAATTTCAGGATGTTTAAAAATTTCATTTGCTGTCTCAATCAGGTCTTCTCTATTTGTATCCACCCATGTCGTAATCTGTTTTCTTGTATCCATACTCACTATTACCTCATTTTCCTAGTAAAATTTCTTTCATATTCTAACTTTTGAGATTATATTTCCCGGATCATACAATACTGCTTCAAATCAAAATGTGAATTTTCCACCACACCATATACTTTAAATCCAAGATGCTCATAAAACGGTACATTCTGCGGATTGTGCGTCTCTAAGGACAGCATCAAATCATTCTTTTCTGCATGTTCGATCAATTCTTTCATCAAATGTTCTGCCAGTCCATGATGCTGATGGCTCGGTGCAACCGCTAAATATATAATATGTATCCTCTTTGTCTGATGGAGCTGACTTGTCCAGCTTGCATTCAAATAATCCTTGCCAAGTGCAAAATTCCAGAATGTTTTCAGGCTGTGGTCCTCTTTGATCAAGCTTTCGTCTGTTCTAATCGTTCCTCTAAGCTGTGCCAGATAATGGTAGATTGGATTCTGATGCTCCGTCTCATCCGACACTACAAGAATGCTGTTGAGTTCCTCACTATCGGAATAGATGTCACAGGTTTCAAAAAATTCTGTCAAGTCACTCTCAAACAGCTCCGGTAAAAGTCGTTCCCTTGTTTCTTCATCTTCAATCAACGTACAATAGAGCGGATCTTCTGCAAAACATACCGTCAGTATTCGCTTTAATCTCTCCAAATCCTCTTCTTGTACTTTATATAAATTATCCATTATAACTCTCCCATCATTTTTCGGATTTTCTCCAACGAACGAATCATGTATCGAATATCATCCTCATAACAATTTTTCTGTCTGTAAATAGCTGCTTCCAATCGTCTTATTTCCTCATTCAATTTCGGATTCTCTTCCTTCATCTTACCTCTCAACCGTTGCACGATTCCATAAAGATTCTCATGGTGCCAGATTCTCCCTGCGCCCCACATTAATCGTTCCTTCGGCTGGTGTAAAATATATTCTGTAAAATGATAATACACTTCATCATCAAACAAAAATGCAAAACAGTTATTATCTACTTTATAAATGGATTCCAGTGTATCATGAATTTTTCCCTCTTTCAACGCATCCAACGCACACTTAAGTTCCCTGATATTGCGTTTCACCGCCTCCTGTGGAAATTTTACCTCATCTTCCCAATCCAGACGCGTAAAATAATCTTGTGTTTTTTGATAAATTTGAAGCAATACTTCTCCCTTTTTCGAATATTGCTCCCGATAAACTTTTCGTTCTTCCTTTGATTCCAAATTTTGATATTCCAGATTTACCCTCTGTATCCACTCGTATATCTCGTCTGCCTGGTAGATTCCGCAATCTATCAGTCTTTCTAATACATGAATCGGATTGTCCTTCACCTCGTCTGAATGTTCTTTTTCCTGAATCACAGCATTCTCTGTTTCCTGCAATATCTCCTTCTCATCCAGACTTTCTTTCATTGCCTTAAACATCCTTCCAAAATTCAGCGGCGGAAGTACCAGTTTGTCCATTTCCAAGATCAATCTCAAATACAATTCATGGTGAAAACGATACACCGGTTCTTCATACAGTTCTTCATTGTCATACTGAGAGTGATAATAATTTTCCATAAATGGTCCGTCACTGAAATCATTTACCAGCGAAGGAATTCCTGCAATTGAGATGGAAAAATCATCCGACCATGTCTCAATCGGATACAATACCGTTATTCCATCCGGATATGCTTTTTTCGGTACATCAATCTGTTTTATAAACTGTTCGAAATAATCCGCATATTCATATGTTCCTCGGATTGCATCTCGACTGTGATGTGCATGTGCCGGCAATTCAAAATTCAAATCCGCGATTATATGTCCCCTCCACTCCGGATGCACTCGAAAGACCTGATTGTATGCACCGGTTGACCAGTCAAATTTAGAATCTGATACACCCCACTCTTCTGCAGCCACCGCGCAAACCACAATCGTATGTGCCGGGCGATAACCGCCCTCCAACATTGCCTTCGCCATTCCGATAATCATTGCGACTGCGGCATTGTCATCCTGAAATCCATCAAAATATGAATCATAGTGTGCCGTCAACAAAATCATCTGTTCCGTCTCTTCTCCCGGAATCTTTCCCACAATATTATATGCCGGTACATTTCGCCGAACCATAGATTTGGCATCCAACCATACTTTTGCTGAAATTGGCTGTTTTACTTCCACACATGTTGAACCCATATTATACTCAGCCGATATTCCCATACATTCTTTTAACTTCTTTGCATCTGCCTGTGACATGGAAAATGCTGCCGCATATTCCGGACCTGCGATATCCTGTGCATTTAGAGAGGTATCGTATTTTTCTCCATATCCATGCTCCTGCACTGCAATAAATCCGACCGCACCTTTCAAATATGCCTGATAAGCAGGATAATTAATCCACCATTCATCCCGCTGATTGATTTCTGCAAGAACTAATTTACCTTCTACATCCATCCCTTCATAATCTTCGGCAGTTCCTTTATTCACATATACAATATCATACTCTTGAAATCCATCCGTTACAAAGTTGGTCTGATACGCTCCTAACTGACAACTATATTCCTTCCCTTTTTTGTCTTTGAATTTCAAAACAGCTTTCTCAAACTCCCACGAATCCAGACGGAATTCATCTTTTGTCACATCCGACAAACCAATCCGTTTCATTTCCTCATACAACATATTACCTGTGGCAATCTCTGCCTTTGAGCCTGCTGTTCGATATCCCAGCACCGGATTTGTTTTTTCCTTTTCCATTCGTTTTGCAAGTTGATACGAATATTCAACATCCAACTTGCTCAAACATGTCTGCAGCTGCTCTTCCCACAATTCTTTCTGTTTTATTACTTCCATGATGCATCTTCTTTCTTTTCTGACTAAATCTATAAACTGTCTGTTCCATAAGAACACGCAATGATAATCTTTTGTTTTCTATTCCCCATTATAACGCACTCTGGTATATTCTCAATATATTTTTATCTCTGTCTCTCTTTAAAAAATTGCCAAATAGTTACTGTTCACAGTATTTGTGAACAGCAAGAGGCATCCTGGCGGAAACGCCGGGATGCCTCTATATTTATATGAGCTACCATATAACCTTATTTAATTATGCCATTATTCAAATTTCTATGAGCACGGCAACTATTTTGGTTACTGTTCACTCCCGTGTCAATCACTACGCTGATTGGCACGGAGGATGCACGTTTTATCTTGAACGGCATCTCGCCCATCGCCAAAGGCGATTTAAAATGGCGAGATGCGTTACTGTTCACAGGTACTGTGAACAGTAACCTATTTTGTCTCTCCGTCATATTCTCTGATTTTCTGTCTTACAGGATAGATAAATGTTGGAGATACTGACAATTCATCTACACCCATCTCCATAAATCTGTCGGTAAGTTCCAGATCTGCTCCAAGTTCTCCACAGATTCCAGCCCAGATTCCGGCCTTATGAGCATTTTCAACAACCATCTGAATCATTCTTAAAACTGCTTCATGATGAGGATTATAGAACTCATCTAATTTTGCATTCTGACGGTCAATTGCTAATGTATACTGTGTTAAATCATTTGTACCAATACTAAAGAAATCAACTTCCTTTGCAAGCAGATCACTTAAAATTACTGCTGCAGGCGTCTCAATCATAATTCCCTGTTCTACATTGCCATATGGGATTCCTGCTTCATCCAGTTCAGCCTTTACTTCTTCCATAATAGCTTTAATCTTGCGAACTTCTTCAACAGAAATGATCATTGGATACATCACTGCGATATTACCAAATGCACTTGCTCTTAAAAGTGCACGCAACTGTGTCTTAAAGATTTCCGGTCTTGTCAGGCAGATGCGGATAGCACGAAGTCCCATTGCCGGGTTTTCTTCTTTATCTAACTCAAAATAATCTACCTGTTTATCAGCTCCGATATCCAATGTACGAATAATAACCTTCTTACCTGCCATCGTCTCTGCTACCATCTTGTAAGCCTTAAACTGTTCCTCTTCTGTCGGATATGTATCAGACTCCAGATAAAGGAATTCACTTCGGAACAATCCTATTCCAGCTGCATCATTTTCCATTACAGATTGAAGATCTGATACAGAACCAATATTTGCAAAAAGCTTAATTGCTTTTCCGCTCTTTGTCACAGTCGGTTTACCCTTCTGTTCTGCAAGAAGACGTCTTCTTTCCTGTTGTTCTGCCTGTTTCTTCTGATACTCTTCCAATACATCTGCTTCTGGTTCGATAATAAATTTACCACTGAATCCATCAATGATCGCCTGTTTTCCATTCCATTCTTCTTTAATATCTACTTGAATCAGAGCAGGAATATTCATTGTTCTTGCAAGAATTGCTGTATGAGAATTAGAAGACCCAAGTCTTGTAACAAAACCAAGTAATTTACTCTTATCCATCTGAACAGTCTCGCTAGGTGCAAGATCCTCTGCAACAATAATAGATGGCTCATCAGACACTTTCGCTTCTCCGATTCCCATCAAAATATTAATGATACGTTCAGAAATATCTTTAACGTCCACAGCTCTTGCCTGGAAATATTCATCATCCATTGCTGCAAACATTGTCGAAAAATTGTCTCCTGTAGTAGCTACTGCATACTCTGCATTAAGTCCCTGACTAGTAATAATATTTTTAACAGAATCATTGTAATCATCGTCTTCCAACATCATCTGATGTACTTCAAAAATCTGTGCTTCAGATTCGCCCACTTCTTTGAGGGCTTTCTCATACAATGCTCCCAACTGTTCAATTGCTGTTGCCAATGCTGCTTCATAGCGTGCAATTTCAGCTTCTGTATCCTCAACTTTTGTACGTTTTACCTGTTTCTGCTCTTTTGCAAAAAACGAAATCGGACCGATTGCAATTCCACCGAAAATAGCTTTTCCCTGAATAATTTCCATAATGACCCCGCCTTAACTTAATAATAAATTTATAACTGTCCAGCACACCCTATTTCTGTACCGAACAGTTATTCAAATGCTTCTTATTCTTCTAATTACAGATTTTCTTTGAAGAATGCTTCTAATTCTGTAGCTGCTGCATCAGCATTGTCACCTTCAACAGTTACTTCAACTTCCATATCTTTCATAACTCCCATAGCCATGATTGCCATGATCTTTGTAGCATCTGCTGTTTTTCCATTGCATGCAAGTGTGATTTTTGCTCCAAGCTCTTTTGCTTTCTTAACCAGAAGTCCTGCTGGTCTTGCGTGAAGTCCTACCTCATCTGTGATTACATAAGTAAATTTTGCCATTGTTTTGTCCTCCTCTTATTATCTTTCTTTTATCATATTTAATGCTGTTTTTAACACTGCCTCTGCATCCATCGATGCATAAGCCTGAGAGTCGATTACCGCAATTGGGGTTCCGGTCGATTCAAACTGTTCTTTCAAGACATCATACTTATATCTGACCTGTGGTCCAAGAAGCAATACATCGGTTGGCTTGTCATACTTTTGAAATGCAAACTCTGCCATCGCATGAATCTCTACTTCTATATTCTGCTCTGTCGCTATCCTTCTCATTTTATTAACCATGAGACTGGTAGACATCCCGGCGTTACAAAGTAATGTAATGTACTTCATATCGTTTCCTCTCTCTCTTAATCCCTACTTTACCATTCCTTTACATAAAACTCCAACGAAAAAAAAGCCACATTTAATGTGGCAATTTTTGTATTACTATTCTAACCTGGATTTAAAAAATTCAAGAATGCCTCTGCATTCTTGCTGCGAGATGCGCGTCATGCAATGCATGACATACTTCTTCTGCGCATCTCTGCAATCCTGCCGGAGGCTATATCAGATGGGGGATTGACTCCCACCACTGATACTGATTTGTTACTCGCCACCTACAGAGGTGGGAGTCATCTCACATCTGATATAATCAGATCAGACATTTTTATTTTTTCAGCATTCCAATTAAAGAGTCAAATGTTCTTCTGTGTATAAGCTCTGAAATATCTTCTGTCCTCAGCAATAAATCCGTAGTTGCTTCATAAAATTTTTGAATGTCCGGATCTTCCTCACTTCCTATCAGAGTCAAAATAATTATTTGCACCTGTTCTCTATTCCAGATTATCGGCTTTTCTAATATAGCTACTGCCACTAACGTAGTTTCCAAAAATACTTTATCAGGATGCGGAATTGCAACCAGATTGCCATAGTCTGTAGGAGACAATTCCTCTCTGCTTAATACAGATGCAAATAAATCTGCCGCTGATACAATATTTCCCCATACAGTATTCTTTCTCGTAGCCATCTCCACACGACCACATAATTTTGCCAACACTTCATCTCTTGTTGTTCCGTGTATATCTGTAAAAAATAATTCCGGCCGATAATATTTTCTCAAAAACTCTTTGCTTTCCTGCTCAAACAACTTTCTGACCGCTGTAATATCGCTCTCTTTTAAGAAAGAACTCACTTCTAAAATCGGCACCGGTACATATGTCTGAATTGGAACAGTTGTAAAAACATAATCTACTTTTGAAAAATCAAATGTTTCCACTTCATACAGATTACATACATATATTTCTTTGATATTTTCTTTGAACTCCTGGCTATATCGGTATTTCAAAAGCTGCGAACTGCTTCGTCCCGAAGCGCATACGATTAGAATGGAATATTTCTTCTTGTCACTCTCCCTCTGCTCAAGAGCCAGTTCAAAAATTTCAGCCAGTTCTCCTATTTCATCCTCGGAAATATCACATTCATAGTATTCTTTCAAAATAGATGACACTTGAAATGCGACTGTATACGCAAAAATATAATTCTTTTTAATTTCTTCCAGCATCGGATTTCTGAAAAAAATATGATACTTTAATCGAATACTAAGCGGAACCAGATGTTGATTCAATTCCATACGCAGTCCCAGATTATTGCGAAAATCAATTTGAAATTCTCTGTAGACCATATTCAACATCTGATCTACAAGCTCATCCATCTCGCTTTGCATCACAAAATTGTCTTGCCGCTGTCCTTCCTTCACTATACCTTTTCCCGCCAATTGCAGCAACAGATACTCCTGCTCCACTTTTGGAAATGTCACATGATATTCTCCTTCAATAAACTCTGCCAGTTCTTTAATAAACTCCGTCTCGGCTTGTCCTGTTTTCAGACCCTGCATCTCCTCCACAAATTGTCCTTGACGGATTCTTCGAATCGCAATATAAATATGCTCAATAAAATCATTATATGCGATTTCCGAAAATTCTATCCCGTACTTTTGCATACACTGATAAACGTGTTTGCCAAGCGACTGAATCTCCTGCGTCTGATAAATTCTTCCAACACCTTCTAAGCCGTCCTTTTTAACAAACACATCCATCATACATTGACGGATATCAAATTCTCGTCCCTTAACCTTAATTCCATAGTTCGGCTTCTTATCTATCGTAATATGATATTTTTGATAAACTTCCTCTACCTGACGAAGCGAATTCGTAAGAGTTCCTTTCGAAATATAAAGAAACTCACATAAATTCTCTGACTTCACATAATCCTTCTGATTCAACAAATATGCAAGTAAATAATGAATACGTTCCCTTGATGTTGCCGGAATTTGTCCTTCATCATGGATTCCATTTTTCAAGAGTACCTCTATCTGTTCTTTTTCTTCCTTATTCAAATAATATCCATAACGTGGCTTTGAAGAAATCGCCACATCATATTGCGTCAGCTGTGAATTTAACTCTTTAATTCTTGTTCTTACCGTTTTAACACCAATACCGAGCTTTTCTGACAATTCTGTTGCTGTCATATATTCCGCTTTTACTAATAAATGTAAAATCTTCTGTTCCTGTGAATTGAACATCCTCTGACTCCTTTCGCAACGATTTCCTTACATATTCTCATTGTAACATACTTTCACCTTGTTTTTTAAATCTGTTTTTTACCACTTTTCTTTCTTATTATCTGTTAATTTAAATATTTTTAATAT
The DNA here is from genome assembly GCF_022487435.1 of Mediterraneibacter sp. NSJ-151. Classification (NCBI taxonomy): domain Bacteria; kingdom Bacillati; phylum Bacillota; class Clostridia; order Lachnospirales; family Lachnospiraceae; genus Mediterraneibacter; species Mediterraneibacter sp. NSJ-151. Next base: position 76,938 of record NZ_JAKVPP010000005.1, read on the forward strand.
TTTTTCTGATTTCCTATTGACTTTTTCAGCATAGTAAGATATTATAAAGACAACAAAACAAGGAGAACAAAAAACTCCTCAGAAAATAAATCTTATTTAAAGATAAAATTTAAAGAAAGAGGTACGGACCACCAGAAAGAGTAATTTAAAACAGACACAATATTAATGAAAGAGAGGTAAAGTCCAATGGGACAGACATAAAAGAACAATATTTAATTTAATGAAAGAGGTAAAATCCAATGGGACGTTAAATAAAATATTCGAATACAAATTTAACGAAAGAGGTAAAATCCAATGGGATACTAAATAAAAACTGAATATCCAAATACGTGAAAGAGGTAAAATCCAATGGGAAATTAAAATAAAATACCATAAGAATACTATTTGAGATAATAGTTTTAAATAGATATCAAATAAATAAGGAGGACAACATCCGATGGATGAAATAATTTAAAGTCCACTGTACTACAATTATTATGATAGTGCAGTGGATTTTAGTTTGTTCTTTTTTAACATCCACATTTTGTTTTATACAAAAAACACGCCATTTCCTTCAACATATGCTATGATAATCATATGTTTTAGGAGGCTTATTTAAATGGATAATTTAATTTTTAGCTTGAATGCTACTGTCCCAATCTTTTTACTTATGGTTCTGGGACTATTTTTTCGAAAATTGAACTGGATTGATGAAGAATTTGCCACGAAAATGAATGCTTTTGTATTTCGTGTCCCACTCCCGGTTATGCTATTTGCTGATTTGGCAAAAGTTGACTTTAAAAGTGCCTGGAATGGTAAATTCGTTCTTTTCTGTTTTATAGCAACACTGCTGAGTATTATTTTAGTTGCGCTTTTTTCTCTTCTTTGGAAAGATAAAACCATTCAGGGAGAGTTTATTCAGGCGTCTTACCGAAGCAGTGCCGCCATTCTCGGTATTGCATTTATTCAAAATATATACGGCAATACCGGTATGGCTCCGCTTATGATTATCGGAAGCGTTCCTCTCTATAATATTATGGCAGTTATTGTCCTGTCATTTTTCCAGCCGGAACAAAAAGGCCTTGACTCGAAGGTTCTGAAAAAGACTCTGATCGGGATTCTCACAAATCCGATTATTCTTGGTATTGTTGCCGGATTTGTATGGTCTGCACTAAAAATACCAATGCCACAGATTTTAAATAAGACTGCAACCAGCATTGGAGCTACCGCAACACCGCTTGGGTTAATGGCTATGGGAGCTATGTTTGATATTCACAAGGCTCTTGGCAAGGCAAAACCTGCAGTTACCGCAACTTTTATCAAACTTATCGGTCTTTGTACCATATTTCTTCCGATTGCAGTTTTGCTTGGATTTCGAAACGAAGAATTACTTGCGATACTCGTAATGCTCGGCTCAGGAACAACTGTTGCCTGCTATGTCATGTCTCGTAATATGGGGCATGAAGGTGTATTAACATCCAGTGTTGTTATGCTGACAACATTGTTTAGTTCCTTTACCGTGACAGGGTGGCTGTATATTTTAAAAACACTTGAATTAATTTGAAAAAACCACCGGCAGAATCTGTTCAAACGATTCTGCCGGTGATTTTTTATATATCTAACTTACTCAATGCTGCTTTATCTGCAATCACTGTTACATCATGATGTAATTGAAGTATTGATGCCGGCACATGTGGCGATATCTCCTCTCCAAACGATTTTTTCACTGCCTCTGCTTTATCTTCTCCACTAATAATAATGAGAATTTTTCTAGCTGACATAATTGTTCCTATTCCCATGGTATATGCCTGTTTCGGCACCTGTTCTTTCGATTCAAAAAAACGTTGATTTGCTTGAATCGTTTTCTCTGATAAAGAAACACAGTGTGTTTGTTTTACAAAAACTTCAGCTGGTTCATTAAAACCAATATGACCATTGTGTCCTAATCCTAATAACTGAAGATCAATACCACCCAGACCTGCAATTAGGTTCTCATATCTTTGACACTCTTCATCTTGATTCTCATTCATTCCATCCGGCACAAATGTATTCTGTAATTCAATGTTTACTCTTGAAAATAAATGCTGATTCATAAAGTAATGATAACTCTGCTTATTTTCTGCATCAATCCCCTTATATTCATCCAAATTTACTGTATGTATTTTCGAAAAATCTAAATCTCCTTTTTTATACCATTCTGTCAATTGGTCATAAACTCCTATCGGAGTAGATCCTGTTGCTAATCCGATGACTGATTCCGGCTTTAATATCATTTGTGCAGAAATAACATTTGCCGCTTTTCTACTCATATCTTTATAATCCTGTGCTTCTATGATCCTCATATTGGGTCTCCTTTATTTTTATGCGATTTCTTTCCAAAAATGTTTTACTGCCTCAGCAACACCATCTTGATCATTTGAAAGTGTAACAAAATCAGATTTTTCTTTTAACACTGGTTGTGCATTATCCATTGCCACACCTATTCCTGCATATTCAATCATCGTAAGATCATTTAGCCCATCTCCACATGCTACCATCTCTTTTCGAGAACAATCCAGATATCGCAAGAGCTTTTCTAAAGATTTTGCTTTATCAATTAAAGGTGGCATAATTTCCAGGAAAAACGGTTCAGATCGATATATACTTAACTCATCTTTAAAATATTCTTGTAATTTTTTCTCTAATCTTTCTAAATAAGTTCCATCACCTGTAATAAGACATTTTGTAATTGGGAAGGAAATATATTGTATAAAATCTTCTACTCCTTTTATTTTCATCTTATTAATAAAAGATTCTTTTTCTACATAAAAATCTTTCGGCGTTTCTGTTATCAATGAATCATTTTCATATGTGAGAAGTGCTACTTTTTTATCCTTTACCTGCTCATAAATTTCTTGAACATACGAATATTCTATTGTTCGTTCAAATATTGTTTTTTTTGTACTACACTCTACAATCTTTCCTCCATTAAACGCAAGAATATAGCCACCATATTTTTCTAATTCCAACTCTTTTGCTATCGGCCAGATTCCATACTCTGGACGACCTGATGCAAGTACAATATGTACTCCTTTTTTCTGTAAATTTAATAATATTTTCTTAGTATAATCTGTAATTTTTTTCTTTGAATTTGTTAATGTTCCATCTAAATCAAGAACAAGAACTTTATATTTCATTCTATATCTCTCCAATATTCAATTTATTATGTTTCTTAAAAGCTAATTTCCACCATCATATTATATAAATCCATATCCAATGGTTTCTTCATCTTCAGCGCTTCTTGGATATCATAATCTACTAGATTTCCCTGTTGCAAAGCAACTACACGATTGGTTTTGCCCTCTTCAAGAAGCTTTACTGCATAATATCCCATGCGAGTTGCGTTTACCCTATCTTTCAATGTCGGATTTCCACCTCTTTGAATATGCCCTAATATTGTGGCACGACTATCAATTCCTGTTTTTTCCTGAATCTGCGTAGCTATTTCTACAGGGTTTCCGTACCCTTCTGAAACAATAACAATAAAATGATCTTTTCCTGACTCACGAATCTTTTTAATATTTTCTACAACATCATCAATTGGGGTAGGAATCTCTTCCGTGATAATCTGGACAGCTCCTGTTGCAATACCTGTATTTAATGCAATATGTCCTGCATGTCTTCCCATTACTTCGACTACACTACACCGCTCATGTGACTGACACGTATCATTTAATTTGTCTACACATTCTACTACAGTATTCATTGCTGTATCATATCCAATTGTATATTCTGTTGAAGCAATATCATTGTCTATTGTTCCCGGAACCCCAATACAAGGTAAACCTAATTCTGACAAATATCCTGCTCCTCGATATGAACCATCTCCCCCTATTACAACCAAGCCATCTAATCCGATTTCTTTTGCATTATGAAATGCTTTTTCACGATATGACGCTTCATAAAACTCCATACATCTTGCTGTCTTTAAAATGGTTCCGCCCGAATGAATTATTCCTGAAACACTTTCTCGATCCATAACATGATAATTTTTTTCAAGAATCCCATTATATCCTTTAATAAATCCTATCGGTTGAATTCCATTTGCAATTGCTGTTTTTACAACTGCACGAATTGCTGCATTCATTCCCGGAGCGTCTCCTCCACTGGTAAGTACTCCTATTTTTTTCATTTTGTTCACCTTCCTATTGCAAAAGGGAAGCAGTTCCACCTGCCTCCCTTTCGTTTATTTTATATTTATTAGTATTCCATCTGACGATAGTATCTTCTAGTTGTAAGTGGATGATTTCTCTCTTTTTCAAGATGGCAACTTAATCTTTCTGTAATCGCATACATGATCATTGGAGAAACAATTTTTCTGTATTCAGCATCTGTAAATGGAAGTTCAACTTCTTTTGTATCAAAAATATTAATAACTTTTGTTACTTTCTCAGAGAAGTTTTTAACACGATCCATTAATGGTCTTGTCTCATCTTCTCCGTAGAAGAGGATTAAGCTTGTATCTTCTTCTACAAGTTCCAGTGTTCCATGGAAATATTCTGCTGCATGGATAGATTTTGTTTTAATCCACTGCATCTCTTCGAGGATACACATTGCATAGTCGTAAGCTTCTCCCCAAAGCATTCCAGATCCGATTACCATATGATAATCTGTATCTTTATGTTCTACTGCCATTTTTGCACATCTATCTTCATACTGCTCTTTTGCTTTCAAGAGATATGGAACAATCTTGCTGTACTGCTCTACAAACTCATCATATTTATCAAATTCTCCTGCATTCTTTTTGAATCTTGCCAGTAATGTAATCATATATGTATAAATTGCTTCACACAGGCAATCATCTTCTGCGAAACTGAAGAACTTATAATCTGCATATTCACAAGCTGGTGTATTATCATTTGATACATATACCAGAGTTCTTGCTCCTGCTTCTTTACAATATTTGATTGCTGCTACAATCTCTTTTGTATTTCCACTTCTTGTAGAGAATACACATACTGAATCTTTTGTGAATCTCTTATGTCCTGATACCATGAATTCTGCTGCAATTACTGAGTGTGTTTCAATCTCTGAAGTTGTATCAAACCAATATTTCATTGGAAGTGAATGTGCATAAGTTCCGCCGCATCCAATAAAGAAAATGTTTGAATACCCCTCCTTGCAAATCTCATCAACTGCTTTCTCAATCTGTGGTCTTAATGCAATTGCATCTCCTACAACTTTTTCGTAACGTGGTACATCAAAATTAAACATCTTATTTTCCTCCTTAAATTTAAGTGTTATCTTGTTCGTTGATGTAATAATACATCATATAACATTATATGTAAAGTAGTTTTTTTAATTTTTTAAAAATTTTTTTATTTCATTCAAAATATCCAATAGTTCCCGTGGCTCATTTATAGAATAATCTGCCATTTTCAGCTCTTCCTCTGTTCCACATCCATATTTACAGGCAACAAACAAAATACGATTTGCCTGCGCTGCTTCAAAGTCATAACACCTATCACCTACTAATATTGCGAACTCTGGATTTTCATCCTGTAAAAAACGGGCTAATGATTCCACTTTTCCTTTTCCTGGAATAATAGGTCTTACTCGATCTATTTTTTCACGCAAATCAAGTTTGTCCAATACCTCTTCTATATACTCTTCATCGGCGTTTGAGCATACTGCTGTTTTATATCCTCTTTCATGAAGAGAATCCAGCATATCTCCTACACCTTCATATTCCTCAACAGAATTATGAAATATTGTTCTATAATAACCAGATACTAATTTCCAGAAATTATCCGCTTCTTCGCTTTTTTTCTGTCCAAAAAATTTGAGATTGGTCACTTCTACCGGTTCACCTATCGTGCAGCGAATAGCATCTTCTGTCCAAACTGGTATATTCATTTTTTCCATTGCCAATTCAATTGATGGAATCATAAATTTATCTGTTCGACTCAATGTTCCATCTAAATCAAAAATAATATATTTCATTTCTATTCCTCAATCTGATTTTTAAACCCAAAGCCACCCTCTCGCAAGCAGTTGTCTGATGAATAATGTGCTGCATCATCCATGGCTGCCTTTATCACATCTGCCTGCAAAACAACGCCCTTTTTCCATCCTTTTTTCAGCAAAGATACAATCAATGCCGCAAGATAAGAATCACCTGCTCCCATTGTGTCAACAGGTTCTACAAAATAGACTTTTCCTTTTATAAATTCGCTTCCATTGTAAAAAATCTGTCCACGGCCACCCATAGTCGCAATTACATTTTTGCACCCATGCGCATAAACTTTTTTTAATAGTTCCTGTATTTCTGGTTCTTCCATATGGTCGCAGGAAAATTGTCCCAATTCCAAGTATGGACATGTCATATTTAAAAACTCTTCTGTACGATATTTATCTTTTACTGAAAAATCAAAGGTCACCATTCCTGTTAAATCTTTTAATTTATATACATCTTCATGCAATTTGGCATTACAACTTGTATGGATCACGTCAAAAGTTTTTAGATATTCCACATCTTCTGTACGAATTGTCGTTGTATGTGCCCATTTTGTCCCCAAATCACATCCTATATAATGTCTTTCACCATCAATTACATTCACATCACATTTTTTTGTTGTTGCTTCCGGATCAAAGATACATTGAGATAAATCTACTCCTAAACTTTCCAAAGCATTTTTCAATATTTTTCCTTCTCTGTCTGCTCCGATGCTTCCTACATATGCAGCCTCTGCGCCAAGAAGTGCTGCATGAGCAGCAACGTTAACTGCATTCCCACCTGGGAACATAATCCCCATATTCATATAACGATCTATTACATTATCGCCGATTCCTGCTATTTTCATATTTTTTTACCTCTAAAAAAGGACACCGCAAATTCTATTCGCGGTATCCTACTCATTAATCTAATATTCTACTTTTCTATAGTAACGTCTAATATCAAGTGAATGATCTCTAATTTGTTCAAAATTCTTGCTCACTCTGGACAATACCGCGTTAATCACAACCGGAGAAAGCATCCATCTAAATTTGTCACTAATACCAGGCAATTCATAATCTGCTGTATCAAATACTGTAAAGTCATCTGTATACTGTCCTACAAAATCTTTTACTCGCTGATCCAATTTTCTAGTCTGTCCTTCTGTCATATTTAAGGCTACACAAACTCCTTTTTCCACCAATTCAATTGTTCCGTGGAAAAATTCCGGAGATGTTACAGATTTTGTTCTCAGCCACTGTGATTCCTCTAATACGCACATTGCAAATGAATATGTAGGTCCCCACAAATTACCTGAGCCAATCCAAATCTGATATGGATCATCTTTATACTTCTCTGCATATGCTCTTGCTTTTGGCTCACTTGCTTTGCCTACAGATACCAGAGCTGCCGGAAGATTCTTCAATTCATCTGCAAACTGTTTGTAATCATTAAAGAATCCTTTATTTTCCAACAATTTTCCGATTAGCATATACAAAACATACTCTTGTGGTCTTCCGTCTTTGTATACAACTGAATAATCTGATAACTCACCCAGCGGCGAATTGTCAACTCCTAAAACAGACACAATCGTTGCTCCTTTTTCTTTGACATACTTAGCTGCTGCAACTGTCTCTTTTGTATCTCCTGATTTTGATGCCATAAATACTAATGTCTTATCTGTAAGATGATTATTTCCCTCAACAAGAAGTTCTGCTGAAACCTGTGATTGTACATTCAGATTGGACATTACTGAAATCATATAGTCAAAAGGCTGCATCATAGCAAGTGAACCACCTGAAGAAGTAAACAAAATATTGTCAAACCCTTTCTCACAAACAGCATCTGCTATTTTTTCAATCTCTGCTCTCTGAGCATAAATATATTCTCCGTTTTTCAAAATCTGGTTTTCATCAAACTTTACCATCATGATAATTTCCTCCTAAATCTAAATTAAAAAATACCTAAAAGTGCTCCAACAATTCCTACGACCATAAGCACGATCAATATCCATGAAACTTTGACTTTTTTCTGTAAAAGCCCATAAATTCCTAATGTCATTGCAAATGGAACGAGGTTTGGCATAATACCATCTAAGATTTCCTGTACCTTTACTGCTGCATCGCCACTTCCGATAGCTCCAGCAATATTAACCGTTATCATACTCGGTATCATTGCACCAATTACCATAAGTCCAAGTACTGCTGCACCAAATGTCAATTTAGGCATCATACCTGATTCTTCAATTTTATTCAGAAAACTTGTTCCAAATTTATATCCGAATTTTAAGCAAATATATCGAACTGCAAATGCCGGCACGTTGAATATAAGCCAAAATAAAAGTGGTCCTAGGATACTACCTTGCATAGCAAGGGATGTACCTATTCCTGTTGCAATTACTCGAAGTGTTCCCCAGAACATAGAATCTCCAATACCTGCTAATGGTCCCATCAATGCAACCTTTACATTGTTAATAGATGATGTATCGAAATCTTCATTTCTAGCGTTGCTCTCTTCCATTGCTGTTGAAATTCCAAATACCGCCGTTGAAATGTATGGTGTTGTATTAAAAAATTCCATGTGGCGTTTTGCTGCTGCTATCTGATCTTCTTTTTTCTGATAAATCTTTTTAATCGCAGGAAGCATTGCAAAACAATATCCCATATTCTGTTGTCTCTCATAATTCCATGAGTATTCCAAAGATAACGAACGTAAAAAGATTGATCTTAATTCCTTCTTTCCAATTACATTCTTCTGTTCTGCTGTATTAGAAGTCATCATCTTCCACCTCCTGTACTGCTACTTTCTGTGTTCCCTGCATCTGCACAAGGATAACTGCTAAACATCCTGCCATCATTGCAATTCCAAGCATTGGAATCTTAAGGTAAGCAGCTAATGCAAATCCAAGAATAAAATATACCATTGTTTTCTTAGACAAAATCATCTGTGCAAGCAGAGCAATTCCAAGTGCCGGAATAAATCCTGCTGCTGCCACAAGTCCATTCTGAACAAACTCAGGAATCGCTTCAAGAACTCGGTTCATAACTGGTGTTCCAAGATAAAATGCTACTGCACATATAATTCCTCTTGGTAAACTTTTCACCACAAATCCACCTAGTATATGCATTCGCTCCATTCCTTTAAAATCGCCTTTTTCTATATAGTTATCAGCTTTATGTAAAAAGAATGGAAGTATTCCAAGTGTAAGTACATTGTCAACAACCAAATATAACGTTGCAATTGGGAATGCCAGAGCCAGCGCTACATCTGCACCTTTTCCCGTTGAAATTGCAAATGCAGCACCTAAAATACCACCTGTGATTACGTCTGGTGGAACTGCTGCTCCAAGTGTAATAGAACCAATAAATACCATCTCAAGGGTTGCACCAAGAATGATTCCTGTTTTCAAATCACCCATAACCAATCCAATAAGCATTCCTGTAATGATTGGACGTGATCCTAAGTTTGTTCCAAACATCCACTCAAAGGTAACAAACATGGCAATCAACCCTATTAGAATTGCCTGAACTAACATAATTTTCCTCCTCACATGTTCTCTGATACTTTTACTTTCTGTTCACCAGGCACCTGCCTGATTTCAATTTCAATTCCATCGTTTAACAACTCTTTTAACATTTCCTCATCCCGGGCAGTAACTGGAATTGTCTTATAAAGTGTCTTAACAATGTCTTCCTTTGGCTTACAACCGCCAAGATTGATAGATCGTATTCCTGCATATCCTTTGGCCAATCGATATGCATCCTCAATACTCTCTACAACGATAAATAATTTATATTTATCTGTAACACCCGCATTTAATGCAGCGATGGAATCTTCAATATTTTTCATAACAAGCTTCACCCCATTTGGCTTAGCCAATTTCATTGTTGTTTTCCGAATATTATCATTCACAACCGCATCATTCGCAATTAAAATACAATCTGAATCTAACGATTGTGTCCACGCCATAGCGACCTGACCATGCAATAATCTGTGATCTACTCTTAATAATTTAATCATTTTACATCCTCCGTATCTCGTTTTAATTGATTCTAAAATTCATCGTCTTCCTCTGCTTTGTCCTCAGACAATAATTTATTACATAAAACAATACCTTCACTTGCTTCTGAAATATTAGTTTCCAGTTGTTTCTCTGTCAGATTTTCCGTTTCATACCACAAGCTAAGAACTAATGGGAGATTCATTCCTGCTATTAACCAATATCCCCCCTCTTGTGCTCTTATCATAAATTCGTTATTGATACTTCCGCCAAATATATCTGTGATAACAACCCACTGGTCTTCTGGATTTCTTTCGTTCATCCACTTTTCTACCATTGCCGGAAGATCCTTAGATTGCTCATCTACATAAGCGCATAGAGTTTCTACATTTTCATTTTGCCCCATTAAAAATTCCGCTGTCTTTTTCATTCCGTTTGCCAAGGGGCCATGACTAGCAAGCAATATTTTGTTCATTATCACTCCTCCTGTTCTTGTGATATAACATCATATAACATCTCGTTACAATAAGTTTACTACTGTGTGCTATTTCTGTCAATAAAAAAATAGCACTTCTGCATTTTTTATGCAAAAGCACTAATTTTTATTTTCTAATTTTTATTTTAAAGATAGAATTTTAATCGTTCTGTACAATACACTTGTTTTGATACAAACAATGGTTTTCCTTTTTCATCTTGATGCTTATCTGTAAAAAGTAACAATGCTTCTCCCTTTTTTATATTCAATAAACTTGCTTCCTGAGCATTTGCATATACAACTTCTAATGTACGGATGCTTTTTCCAAGTGTAATTTTATGTTTTTGTAAAATATCATACAACGACTGGTTTAAATCTTCTCCTTCCAAAAACGAGAATCCTTTTCCATAATGGTTGGTTTCAATCATTGTAGGAACATCATCTACAAAGCGTAAACGCTTTGTGCATAAAATCGTTGTATCCTCTTCTATATCTAGATATTGTGTGTCTGACATCGTCGGATATATCCATGACACATCCACCACTTTTGTAGTAGCTTGTTTTCCCTCCTGCTGACATGAATGTGTAAATCCAACCGTATCATCTGCCGAATACATAGCTTTCTTAGATGCAATAAAGGTCCCTTTTCCTCGAGATCTGATTACGAGACCATCTTCTTCTAACTCGCTGATTGCTGAACGAATGGTTATTCTACTTACAGAATATGCCTGCATTAGTTCAGCTTCTGATGGAAGTTTATCTCCAGGTTTTAATTCACCTTTTTCAATTTTTTCATTTAATAGATTCACTATTTGCTTATACATCGGAATCATACTGTCTGGATTTATATTGTTATTTTTTTCCATATTGCTTCTCCCTATTCATCACAATGCATTATGTTACATAATAATACATTATATAACATTTATTATTCAATGTCTATAATATCTTCTAAAAATCCATACAATATACTCTTCTCTCCGAAATTATTATAGATAACTACCGTTACATTTTTTTCCAATTCATCGATAACTGATTTACTTTATTTGACATAAAAAATTTAAAATAATCCCCCAAAAGTACCTGTTTTGTAATATGTAGCGGATTTCCTGTATTCATATAAACCGTTTCTGTTAATACAAATACTGCATCTGGTTCTGAAAGTCCCATCAAAACAATCTCTTCTTCTGTTGTTATATTAGTTTCAAGCATAATCGAAGTATAACAATTATCTTCTATCTGTAATCCTGTTTTCTCTGTTATTTTCTCATAAAGCGAACAATTTTCCATATCTATTTTTGAAAGAAATCCATATTTCGAATATGGCAAATATACATGTTCTATCATAACAGGTCTATCATTTACGTGTCGTAGGCGCTTCAAATATACAAGCTTTTCCCCATCTTTTAGTTCTAATTTTTTTGCCATCACCGCGTTAGCTGAAATCACTTTATTTTCAAGAATCTTTGTATAAGTTTTTATATGATTTTCTTGACAAAAATATGTAAAGCCTTTGAATGTTGTCAAACTCGAGGAAATTTTAGGTGTACGTACAAACACACCCTTACCTTGATATTTCACTAAAATTTCTTGTTCAACCAGTTCTGCAATTGCATTTCTAATTGTAATTCTGCTAACTTCGTATTGTTCACACAATTTTGCTTCACTTGGAATAGATTGTCCCGAACAAAACTCACCTTGTTCTATTCTATTTTTCAAATCTTCTGCCACTTGTTGATACAGTGGTATCGCACTATTTAATTTTATCATTTACGATAGCCCTCTCTTTTTTTATTAACGAGACTCTAAATATGTCATATGATGTATCTATACAATATATTATATCAGATATTTTTCAAAAGCACGATAATTATTTTAATTCAAAAAAAGAAACCTGCAAAATCATACAATTTCTACAAGTTTCTTTTCTTCACTCTAACTTATTCAATTTCTTCAGGCTCCATGCTTAACACATGATCTTCATTTTTCATATCATATTTTTCGCAATACTCTTTCAGATACTCAAGATATCGCGGACTATTCGATGGATAAATCTTAGAGTCATGGATATGTGGATCTGAATCTACCTCTCCACTCTTCATCAACGCTACCATTGCACTGGCACAGTGTGCTGCAATACGGTTAAAACTATTCAAAATATCATTGAATACCGTTCCCTCTTCCAGACCACAAATTCCATCACTAAGACGTGCTACATGGTGCAGTTTCAACTCGTCACACATTTTTGTAATAAGCATCCCCAATGGTGCCACACGTTCAGCGGCCTCTTTATCGTCATTCATAAATGCATTACATGTTATATTGATTTCTTCACGGACAGCTTCCATTACCACATTTAATTCATCCCATGCCGACTGTGAAAATTGAATATGATTATCGTGCATCTCATTCGATAAATGTGCGATATAAGATGCATGATCTCCAATTCGTTCAAAGTCATTGATTGTATGCAGATACAAGGATACCTGTGTAGTCTGCAGTGTATTCATCTCGTGTTTTGTCAGTTTAATAAGATACTCACCAAGTCGGCTTTCGTATTTATCTATCAAATCTTCTTTGCGCTGTACCTTATCAAACTTATCCTGCTGATAATTATTGATCAGGTTCATCGCTCTGTTTACATTCTTACGAAGCTTCTTTGCCATTCCATTCATAGCTCTGTGACACTGTCCGATAGCTAATGCCGGATAATTGATCAAACGTTCTTCCAACAAGTCAAAATCCGCTTCATCTTCCAATTCTTCCGCACTGTCTTTTACAAGATAGCAGACTAACTGCTCAAGCTTCGGAATAAATGGGAAGAGCACACATACAGTTGCTACACGGAATACTGTGTTTAACAACGCTATGCTTACTGGTGACATAATCATGTCCATAAATGTAAAATGAACAAATGCATTCACTGTATAGAAAATAACTGACCATACAACCAAACCGAATAAATCATTCATCAAATATACAAGTGCTGTTCTTTTACCGTTCTTATTAGCTCCAATAGCTGAAATTAAAACTGGACAGGCAGCACCTACACCAATTCCAAGAACAATCGGAAATGCACTTGCAAATGTTAATAATCCTGTTACTGATAATGCCTGCAGTACACCGACTGTTGCGGATGCACTCTGCAATACTGCTGTAAATAAGATACCTACTAAAATACCTGCCAATGGATTCGAGAACATTGTAAGCATATCTACGAATACCGGACTTTCTTTCAATGGTGCCACAGCCCCACTCATGGTCTGCATACCTGTCATCAAGATTGAAAATCCCAACATGATATTACCAAGATTCTTATGCACTGTTCTTTTACCGAACATACGCAGGATAATACCAATTACTGCCACTACTGCAGAAATTGTTGCTGTAGATAAAAGACTTGCCACTCCGTTGGAACCTTGAATATAGGAGAGACATAAAATCCATCCTGTAATACTGGTTCCAATATTAGCTCCCATGATGATACCGATAGCCTGTTTTAGCTTCATCATACCGGAGTTTACAAAACCGATTACCATAACCGTAGTTGCAGAGGAAGATTGAATAACACTGGTTACTCCGGTACCAAGTGCGACTCCCTTCAGCGGAGTATTCGTCATCTTGTAAAGAAATGCTTCCAGCTTATTACCTGCGACAGACTTTAGTCCATCTCCCATAAGTGACATTCCAAACAAAAACAGCGCCACTCCACTCAACAAAGATAAAATCATTGAAACGATTGCCATAACTTTCTCCTTTGATGTCCCCTTTTAATGTCCGGGGACGACATCTTCTGTACTATTTTTTTACTTATTATTTACTTTTTTTTGGCATATTTTTAACATTGCCATTTTTATTATGCCATATCAATAATCGGATTACAACATTTTTCTTTGATAATCATTTGTATGAATACAGAACAAAAAAGCTCGAAAACTACGTGTTTTCGAGCTTTTTGTAAGAGGCACAGATCGGATTTGAACCGATGAATCAGGGTGTTGCAGACCCACGCCTTACCACTTGGCTACTGCGCCTTATTCTATATGTAAAAAGTGCATAAAGCACTTTAAATGACTCCAACGGGAATCGAACCCGTGTTACCGCCGTGAAAGGGCGATGTCTTAACCGCTTGACCATGGAGCCTTATTCATTTCGGCTGTGCCGTCTGTAACAGCCGAAATTTATATTATCATAGCACTTTGAAAAATGCAAGCTTTTTTTTAATTTTTTTTATCTTTTTTCAATATCCTCATTATTATTGTAATGTAAAGCTGACTTTTCCTTTATTCTGTCACTTGAATGGCATCATATCCAGTCTCTTTTGTACGGATTTTCAATGCCGAACGAATTTCATAACTGAATATCTTTCCATCTCCCATTTCTCCTGTATATGCCGCTTTCTGTATCGCATCAATCGTTTTCTTCTCCCACTCTTCAGAAGAAACAACAATTTCAAATTTTATTTTTGGTCTCATTTGAATCCCAATTTCCATACCACGTACGATTTCTGTGTATCCTCGTTGAGCACCACACCCCATTACCTGCGACACTGTTATTCCATTCACTTCTATATCCTGCAATGCCTGTTTGACATCTTCAAACTTTTCTTCTCTCACAATTGCATCTATTTTAATCATCATTTTGAGTGACCTCCTAAACAACTATTTTACTGATCCAATCCATTGAAGCTTGGGTATGCACTTTCTCCATGTTGTGAAATATCCAGACCTACCTGCTCATCTTTTACATCTACGCGAAGAGGCGTAAATATTTTTACTATAGCTACGCAAATCAATGTTCCTACAACAGCAATTATCATTGTAATGATGATTCCTACGATTTGTGCTACAAACAGATGATAGTCTCCGAATACTAATCCATCCCAGCGGGCAACGTCATTGATTGAGCTCTGTGCGAAAATACCTGTTGCGATTCCGCCCCAGATTCCTCCTATTCCATGACAGCCAAAAGCATCCAACGCATCATCTATTTTCAGTTTTTTCTTTATTAATGCAACTCCATAGTAACAGATTGGACTTACCAATGCTCCTATGATAAAGGAGGACCAGATTGGAACAAATCCTGCACCTGGTGTGATTGCCACCAAACCAACAACAAGACCTGTTGCTGCACCAACCAACGTTGATTTTCCATTATGTAATACATCTAAGAGCATCCATGAAAGCAATGCCGCTGCAGCTGAAATTGCGGATGTCATAAAAGCATGTGCTGCCAAACCATTTGCTTCAAGTGCACTTCCTGCATTGAATCCGAACCAGCCAAACCAGAGAATTGTTGCACCTAATACAACAAACGGAATATTGTGGATTCGATATGTCATCACTTCGTAGCCTCTACGGCGTCCAAGAATAATTGCCAATGTCAGTGCCGTAATACCAGAACTGATATGTACTACATCGCCGCCTGCAAAATCTACAGAACCGATTGCTGCCAGTAATCCACCTTCTCCCCATACCATGTGTGCCAATGGATAGTATACTACAACTGACCACAATGCTACAAATAAGAACAATGCCTTAAATCTCATTCTTCCTACAAGAGAGCCTGTAATCAGAGCAGGTGTGATCATCGCAAACATCATTTGAAATGCACAGAATACCAAATGCGGTATCGTATCTGCGTATGGTCCTGGCTCCATTCCAACTCCATTTAGCCCAAACCAGCGGAAATCTCCGATAATTCCTCCATGATTTCCACCAAATGATAATGAATATCCGAATAATGTCCACATAACTACTGACAATCCCATAATTGCCACACATGCCATCATTGTATTAACGACATTTTTTCGTCTGACAAGTCCTCCATAAAAAAACGCCAGTCCGGGTGTCATAAAAAACACAAATGCTGTGCAAATCATCATAAATGCTGTATCTCCCGTGTTCATGTTTCATCCTCCTCTTTCTTTTTCTATACAACAAACAAAAAAAGAGCGTTCAAAGTATCTCCATACTTCAAACGCCCTCGTCCGTCTGCTCATTACTCTACCACAATACTATGTTATTCGCAAGTATAATATTTTATAACAACTCTTGTTCTAGATATTCTTCCGGTGTAGGAAATATAGTATCTTTCCCTGTACATATTACATGAATATCATCTCGCAGTGCTTTCGCTTCCATCGAATTGATCTTCTCTAACTCCAACAGCAATTCCTTACTTTTTTCAAGCAGATTTTCAGGTACTTCATCCCATTTCTCATGAAATCTGCGATAACGGCAATACAATTCCTTGTCCGATAAGTACGTTTTCATTGCCTGTACCATATAATCCGGACATCCCTTTGTATCAAGATATTGTACTACTTCTTTCAAATCAATTGAATCATCTAATGCATCATGACTCACTTCCGAACCAAGTCCACAGAGTAATTTCAAATTAGCGATTCCTATATTGTGTATTTTTAACTTTTTGGAATAAATGCCTTCGATATCCTTGATCATACGTATCATTCGATTGACCGATTTTCTTGCTCGTTTAGAAATATCCCCCCGATATGCCTGAAGGTCTCTCTGAATAACCGTCTGATCCGGCCCCCAGACAAAAATTCTCGTTACATTCCAGATGGCCATACGCTGTGCAGCTTCTTCCATCACCATTTCATATTCTGGTGCATTTAGCAAATCTTCTTCCGTAATTCCTGTCACTTCTCGGAAACGATTATGCAATTCATCATCCATATAGATATACGAATGAAATCTGTCCACTTCTTTAAAATCCTTGCGGCAGATTACAAATCCTATTGATACTAGTTTTGATGGTGCACCACCTTTACGCTGAGACGTAAGAAATTCTGTATCCAGAAAGGCAACTGTTTCTTCCTTTAAAATATCTCTTACAACAAGAGTTTCTTTTGCCTGTTCTTTTTTGTTTGTTTTCTTTCTATATTTTTTTTTTGTATTTTCCAACGGATTCACTCCCTACTTTAAACACTTAGCGAAGTATTTTTGAGCTTAGCATTTGTTATTTCAGCCAGAAAAACAATATCATATTCTGAGTTTTCAGGCAACCCATTTACATTTTTATAACAGATTTATACGTGAATTTATCTGCAAATCTGTTATAATAAGATTAGTTTTTAGAAAGTGAGGTTACTATTCCATGATAAACATTACAATTTGGTATGAAAAGCTTCAGGAAATGACGACTCCGGATTATCGTTTTGTTAAGATTCCGGAAGACAAACGAGAAGAAGTTGAAAAGTATCACGCAAAAGGCTCCAAAGCAATCAAAGAAGCTTATCCGCTCGGACTTGGTGGAACATTGAAAGATTATATTTCACAGATGGACGATGTGTCTGTGACACTTGTCACTCTTGATATGCCGGAATTTGGACTGCCTGATGAGCTTCTTGAAAAGACAGATGTTTTAGTCTGGTGGGCTCATGTCGGACATGATGCAGTACCAGACGACCTTGCCCGCAAGATTCAGGATCGTGTGCTTCGCGGAATGGGATTTATCGCCCTGCATTCTGCCCACCTTTGTAAGCCACTTCGTCTCCTGCTTGGTACAAGCTGCACTTTACAGTGGCGTGAGGGTGATTTTGAACGTATTTTCACAACTTCACCGACTCATCCGATTGCACAGGGTATACCTGCAAGTTTCGAATTAGATGTGGAAGAAATGTACGGAGAATACTTTGATATTCCAAAACCGGATGATGTTATCTTCACCGGCTGGTTCCGCGGAGGAGAAGTCTTCCGTTCTGGCTGTACATGGACAAGAGGTTATGGTAAAGTGTTCTATTTCCAGCCTGGACACGAGACAAATCCTACTTATCATAACCCACATGTTCTACAGATTATTAAAAATGCAATCCGTTGGGCTGCACCTGCTGCTCCGATTAAAGGAAAAATCGAATGCCCCCATGTAGAGGTGTCACCGGAAAGTAAGTATCAGAAATAGTCGCTCGCCCCCACAAACGGGTGGGGGCGATTTTGAGCCGATTAGGGACGGAGTTTAATGGCTTTTTGCGAGCAAAAAAGCCATTAAACTCCGTCCCTAATCGGCTCATTTTCCTTATATTTAAATCATCCTATTTTTTCCACGGCCACCGTATCTCTGCCTTAAACAGATCTGCCTCTGTCTCAACATGGAAGTGTCCACCTTGCAATTCTGTAAAGCTTCTTACAATTGCGAGTCCCAGACCGGAGCCCTCGGAATTTCTGGATTCATCACCGCGTACAAAACGCTCAGTAATCTCCTGTGGATTGAATGTCAATTCATCTTTCGAAACATTTTTCATCTGTACTACGATTTCATTTTCTTCTCTAAAAATATCCACAAATACCCTTGTATGTGGCATTGCATATTTTGTGGCGTTCACAATCAGGTTTTCAAAGATCCGGTATGTCTTTTGTCCATCCAAAACAGCCGTCATTTTTTCTTCCGGATAATTACATTTAAATTCCAGTTCTGTTTTTTCAATTTTTTCATCCAGTTCCAGTTTCACCTGTTTAAACAGGTTCACAACATCAACGTCCGTCAAATTCAATATTACATTTTTGCTGCTTGCCTTACTAATATCGAACAAATCTTCAATCAATACTTTCAGACGCATGGATTTTCGTTCCAGCACATCGACATACTCTTTCTTTTTCTCTTCATCTTTTTCTTCTTTCAGAAGATTAATATAAGTAATGATCGCTGTTAGTGGCGTTTTCAAATCGTGGGACACATTTGTAATGAGTTCGGTCTTCATACGTTGGCTTTTTATTTCCTCTTCAACTGCTTTTTTGTAGCCTTCCTGAATCTTTTCAATCTCTGGTTTAAATGGATTGAACATGCCAAGATCTTCCTTGATCTCCACATTCATGTTGCCTTTTGCCAATTCTCCGGTTGCTTCTAAAAGTCTGGCATATTTTCGCTTTATATCTTTGTAATATTTCCGCAAAATGAAGAATAATATAACGGAATATATGACAAGTGCCTGTATGCGATAGTCCCAGAAAAGACTTACTAAAAATAATACGGCAAAGTTGCAAATAACAATTCTGAGTAAAATCTTGTTGCTCTTATCCGTCAGATCTACTTCCTGCAGTGATTTCCATACTTTTGCAACAAATGCTTTAAATTTTTTCCCAAGGGATTTTGCAGTATCTTCTCCGTTACTCCCTATCGTTTTAATTTTCTCCCAATGGCGTCCGACCATGGTCTGCTGTTTCAAGTATCCTTTTATTCCCAGCGATATGACTCTTCTAAGGCTCGCTGCAATCCAATATGTGGCTGCAAATGTTCCAAGCCACACCATCCAGTCTAAGAAATCCGGATACCCTTTCCTTCGGCTTAACAATGCTCCGCTTTGATTCATCAAGACTTCAATCAGCACAAAAACTGCTATCACAGTCACCTCCAACGGAGCATGGAAGATTTTTTCATTTCCTGTCTGAAAAGTCTTGAAACAAGGATATAGCCATGCCGCAGCCGCTACAGCCAGCATCCACAACAAAATTGTATCATTCATTTCACCTGGTGCATAATAAGAATCCGGATTTGCGATTTTATAATCATTGATATACTCCTTCAGATTCTCCGTTGACATTGCAAACAAGTATGTTCGATTCTTCGGTGTCTGCAAGGATACTTCCTCATAATCCTCATCTGTATCAGGATAAATCGTCACTTCACAATAAGACAGCCAGCTGTCCTGAAAATAATTCCCGATAAGCTTTCGCATGGTTACTGTCTGTTCTTTTGCATAATCGCTTTGCTTAATGTTGACACTTGGTTTCCCATTTGCATCATAGGAAATAATCATTCCAAGGGCATAATTTTTTAGATTGCCTTCTGTCAGATTCTTCCCTGAACTGACCGTACTTTTTTCAATATCACCGCCATTTTCATCAAGCACCCGATAGTCCAGATAAGAATTAAAATGTGAATACCTTGACATTTCTGCATTGTAGGAATCATACAGAGATTTTTCAACATCATCTGCGTACTTTCTTCCACTTTCTGTATTATAGAGCAGATATGTACTCTCCAGAAAATGTCCCAGAAAATCTGACGATTTCTCTGCATTTTTAAATGCTTTTGTCTTCGTCTCAGTTCTCATCTGATACCAGCTAAAATACCCGGTCATCATTGCCAATGACGGGATCAATATTGTAATCATGATAAAAAATATAGCTAATTTATGCCTGTTTTTCAATTTTGTATCCAACTCCCCACACCACCTTCAAATATTTTGGTTCCTTCGGGTTAATCTCAATCTTTTCACGAATATTTCGCACATGCACCATGATTGTATCTGTGTTGACTGCACGTTCATTCCACACACGTTCATAAATCTCGTCTGCAGAGAACACCCTTCCAGGATTTTTCATTAACAATAATAAAATTTTATATTCCATCGGAGTTACTTTTACAAGTTCCCCGTCCACACGGACTTCCACACGGTCTTCATCTAATTCAAGCCCTCCGATAACGTGAATGTTCTGCGTCTTTTCTTTATCGCCTAATTTTTCCATAAATCTTCGGTATCTGCGAAGCTGTGAATTTACTCTTGCAAGCAGTTCCAATGGAGTAAATGGTTTTGTCACATAATCATCAGCTCCCATATTAAGCCCTATGATTTTATCGACTTCTTCTGATTTTGCAGACAGAAAAATTACTGGGAAATCGTATTTTTCCCGAAGCTTTACCGTCATCTGGATCCCATCCATTCTTGGCATCATCACATCCACAATCGCCAGATGGATTTCTTCCTTCTCAATTACTTCCAGTCCCTCAACTCCGTCTGCTGCCTGGAACACTACATATCCCTGGCTTTTCAAATATATTTCAACACCCTCTCGGATTTCCTTATCGTCTTCAACGATCAGCACATGATTCATTTCCATACTCTTATATACCTCTCACTTTCCCATACTTTCGCTGCCTTTCCAAGTATACCATATCCGGCACCTCCTCGCTTTTTGCTTTTCTTTTTATGTTGTAAATAGCATAAAATCTAATCTTAAAAAACAGCATGCAGAAATTCGAAAGATTTTCTAAAGAGTCTACAATTGAATTTCTCGCTTTAACGTACTAGAGCCGATTGGGGACGGAGTTTGATGGCTTTTTTTCTCGCAAAAAAGCCATCAAACTCCGTCCCCAATCGGCTCATTAAACTCCGTCCCTGTCTGGCTCACCCGTCCCTATCTGGTTCTATGAATACGTAATTACCTTCTTCCGTATCTGATTAAACTTAATCAAATCCGTATCTACATACTCCAACGCATACAACGTTTCTCTGTCTCTTTCATCATAATTAATACCCTTGAGCAAAAGATAGGATTTATCATCCCCGCCATATTTTTTTACAATATGATGTATTTCTGGAATTTCCTTACTGTAGATTACCTGAATCTCTGTTTTGTCCCATTGAATCGTATGTCCGGTTTTATGGTAAATATAATAAAATAACGAATCCATATCTTCTGTTGTCATATCTTCATAATCTGGCAGCAATTCAATATCTACATAATCCTGCACAATAGAACATAACTTATCATCTGCGAAAAATGCCTTTACACAGACGATCACATCCTGCCCTTCTTTTATTTTCAATGCCAGTGCTACTTCTTTAGAGGCAGCTTCCGTACGACATTCAATAATCTTGACAGACGGTGTATATCCACTGTTTCGAATCATATCTGAGAAATGCATAACTGGGTTAAAACTAACTTGAATCCCTGCCGATACAGGATTTACGAAGGTCCCTTTTCCATGTTTTCTTGTAATTATTCCTTCATTTGCAAGATCATCCAGAACACTACGGATTGTAATACGGCTGACACCAAACATAAGTGCCAACTCTTCTTCTCTTGGAAGCTTTGTTTCTACAGAAAGATCCATCTGCGAAATATGATCCAGCAACATGTCCTTTACTGTCTGTTTTAAATCTAATTTCTTTACTTTTTTAATCGCCATACCATTTCATCTCCTACTTAAAATCATACTCGCATCTAATACATATCGTCAAGCATTTCCAGTTGAATCATGCTTTTTATACACCTAATAGGTTACTATTTACAGTACCTTTGACCTGCAGCGCATCTCGCCATTTTAAATCGCAAAAAATTGTTACTGCCCATCAACTGAACAGTAACAATTTTGATTATCTTTTTATTCTACTGTATTACACTAAACATTGCCTCTACGGCTGCCACACATTGAATGCATAGATTGTGATAACCATACTAATCACCAATAATACATTTCCTGCCATGACAACACCTGCGGATGTAGAAAGACATGTCATAAAAGATCCACATCCCATTAATATAATTCCGATCAAAGCTGCAATCTTATATTTCAACATATTTTTCATTGGCTTATTCTCCTATTTTTCTGAATACTTTTTTGCCTGTTAATTTCATTAAAATGAAGTAAATAATTCCGCCGAGAACCAGTCCTGTCAAAGATGGTAATCCAATAGGAAGAACATTTGCTAAAACAATAGAAACAACCCACGAAATCCAAGTCATTACATTAAAGTTCTTAAACTCTGTTTCTTCGAGCATTGGATAGTTCTTTTTATGAAGCAAATAAAAATCTACCAGGATTATTCCTGCAAGTGGTGGTACAACTGTTCCGAGCAGATCAAGAAAACTGAACAGGAAGCCAATCTGATATGGTTTTGTCAGTGTAGCTAATGCAGAAAGAACAAGCAATACAACAATAATCTTCTTTCTGTCTGTTTTCAACGCATTTGACAAGTTCAATGATGTTGAATACAGGTTTGATGCATTTGTTGTAAAAATGTTTGTTGTCATCAGAATTAAACTTGGAATAACAAGTCCCATAGCAAGAAGAACTTCTGTCAAATCACTGGTTCCAACAGCAATTGTTGTAATTGCTCCACACAAAATCATAAATACATTACCAATCAAAAGCCCTGTCAAATTTGCTCCTACTGCAGCTTTTGTCGATTTTGCATAACGCATGATGTCTGCAATACATGTTGCTGTAGAAAGAATCCATGTTCCGATAATTGCTGTGATTCCGCTTCCGAGTGAAATGCTTCCTTCCGGTGTGAATCCGATTACTCCTGCCAGACCAACCATATTGATTCCTTTAAGTGATGTTCCAAGAGAAAGGAAAATGATTGCCGGAATTGCAACATATCCAAGGATTGTGATTGCTTTGATTCCTTTAAATGAGAAAATTCCCATGATTACTGCACTTAATGCCATACAGATGTACTCTCCAACTTGTCCACAATGAAGAACTGTTGCAACAAAATGTCCATATGTTGCAGCCTGTATCGTATACCAGCCAAGGTTTACGATTGGTACAAAGAAGGATGCGATTCGTGATCCTTTTTCACCAAAACTGTATCTTGTCATCAGTGCAAATGTTAATCCCGTCTTGCATGCAATATAACTTACCAAACATGCAATCAGGCAAAGGAAAACATTTCCTATTAAAGTAGCTAACAAAATATGTTGGAAGTCTAATCCTTCTGCCAAACCTCCTCCGGCCATCATACTTGTTACTACAAATACAAATCCCATCCAGATAATTGTCAAGCTGGCGTAACTTTTACGTTCTTCCTGTGGTACGGTAGAAAGTGAATATTCTTTATCTATCTGCTTTTCTTTTTCCATGCTTCTGCCCTCACGTCTTCATTCCATTGTCTTTTATTTTTGCTGTTTAATTGTTCCAGTAATCCTTATGAACCTCTGCTACCTTCGGTGCCAACTCTGGGAAAGGTCCGATAACAGTAATATCTTTCTGCCCACGGGCAAATACTTCGCGACATGGAAGATCAAACGTCGGATTCTGCTCATCTGAACCTGTAAGCGCCAACAAATCTTTTTCTGTCATTGCATATACAACAGTTCCGATATTTGCCCAGTACATTGCTCCTGCACACATTGCACATGGCTCTGCTGTTGTATATAATGTACAATTCCATAAAAATTCTTTGCTATATTCCATAGACGCTCTCTCAATCAACTGAGTCTCCGCATGTCCTGTTGCTTTGTGTGTTGAAATTTCTACATTCTCCTGTTCCATCAAAATGTTTCCTTCCGCATCAACAAGTAATGCTCCAAATGGTGTATTTCCTGATTCGCGTGAATGTTTTGAAACTTCGATACAACGCTCTAAATAGTATTCATGTGACTGTTTCATATCTTTTTACTCCTCCTAATATATTTTCGTTCTTTTAGGTATAAGGTAATACCTCTTATCTATTACAAATTTAATATATCATGGGTATAACAATTCTTCAACAACATTTTTTATACTATTTATAATTATTACTTATAAAAATATATAAGTAACCAGACAGTGAGCCGGACAGGGACGGAGTTTAGTGGCTTTTTGCTATGCAAAAAAGCCACTAAACTCCGTCCCTGTCCGGCTCACTGTCTGGTTCCCTATCTGGGTTAATATTCTTTTATCAAACGTACCTGGTATGTTTTTTCTGGATCCAACTTATATTTTTTCATAAAGTAGGCTTCATTAGCTGCAATAGTAACATATGAAGCTAAATCATTAAAGATAACATCTTCACCTTTTTCTACATATCCAAAAGATTTTTCATATGGTATCACTGTATCAAGTATCTGTTCTTCTCCATCTAGAAGAACCATTCTTACTTTGTCTCCTATTCGGAATCCAGCTTCTTGAAATTCTTTATTTTCAACAGTTAATTCAGCACTTCCGAATGGGTCATAACTCTTAATTTCTGTCTCCACCAAACCTTCTGAAATTTTCGCCCATTTTAACTCATGACATACAATTTCTTCAACTGGATATGCCGGTCCGACTTCTTCAAAGGAAATCACTCCTGATGCAAGTCTTGCTGCACAATATGCAAATAAATCTCTTCCATGGAAAGTATGCACATCTTTTGTTAATGGATAACGATTTATTTCCTCGTTAATTTCTCGTATTGCTTCTACTCCAATTCTTTTTTTCAGATAAGTCAATGTTCCATTATCTGGAGTCACAACATAACTTCCATTTTTTAATTTTGCAACAGATGCCTTGCGACTTGTCCCAACTCCCGGATCTACTACCGATACAAAAACCGTACCATCTGGCCAAAACGGAACTGTATATTGTAAACAATAAGAAGCTGCTTCAATATCAAAAG
Source organism: Mediterraneibacter sp. NSJ-151 (assembly GCF_022487435.1). NCBI lineage: Bacteria > Bacillati > Bacillota > Clostridia > Lachnospirales > Lachnospiraceae > Mediterraneibacter > Mediterraneibacter sp. NSJ-151. The sequence continues at coordinate 102,478 of NZ_JAKVPP010000005.1, forward strand.
CTGGAATTAAATGAGTAATATCATGTGTTTCCAATTCTGAATCTACTAAACGGCACATTCCATGCATACACGCAACTAATCCTGAATCAATCCCAAAATCCGATTGCATAACTATTGTTGGTTTTTTCATATCTATTTTTCCCCTTTTTCACAAAGCTCCATCTCTATTGTCCAGTTTGGACCTACTTGAATTCCATATTTTTCTGACATATTTTCATAATTAATTGCAATTTGTATCTGAAGTGTCTCACTAACCATTAAAAGTGGTTCTCCTTCGGCTACTGAACCAAACGAATCGCAAAATGGCACTTCTCCAGAAAATACCGGCTCTTCTTGTCCTTGTTTTCTAATTTTAACATTTAATAAATCTCCATAGGAAACTCCTGCTTTTTCAAATACATCTGCCGGAATGTTACTACAAATTAATCCAAAATGATAATCCGCAGTATCAATCATTCCAAAAAATTTATTTCCTTCCCACTGATACGGAATAATCTCATGTAAAACAATTTCCTCAATCGGATACTCTGGCCCAACTTCTTCATAAGTAATAATTCCTGCCGCCAGTTTTGCAGCACAGTATGCAAATACATCTCTTCCATGAAAAATGTTACACTGTGCTGTGGTTTTTAACCGATGAGCTTCTTCATTAATTACACGAACAGCTTCTACACCGATATATTTTGCCACATGTGTAAGAGTCCCATTATCCGGAGTTACAACATAACTACCATTTTTTAATTTTGCGACACACGCTCTTCGATCTGTTCCCACACCTGGATCTACAACAGAAACAAAAACTGTGCCTGCTGGCCAGAAATCAACTACGTAACTTAAACACGTAGAAGCCTGATATGTATCAAAACTCTTAATATCATGTGTATTATCAAAAACACGTAATGTCGGATCCACCATCATACACACGCCCTGCATAGTACAGACGGAAATATCTTTTGTAAAATCTGTTTGCATTACAATTGCTGCTTTCGAATTCATTGTTTTCCTCCTCAATTTTAAATTTTATATCAGTCTATTGTTGATTATCTAATAATTCTTTAAAGCCTTCTACTGAATAGCTTTCTCCTAATCGTTTCTTCTCTAAAGCTGCTCTTAACGCACTCATTCTCTTATCTTTTAATGGAGTCACTGCCATAACTACACCAGCTCCAAATAAACATACACCTGGAAGAATAGTAAACATTATTTTTATCATATTCAGTGCATTTTCTCCCTGCATAGCTAAAGTTGGATTGAATCCACTCTGTTCCAATAGTATGCCCTGTACCGCTGCAGCAACAGAACCACCAAGTTTTAACAAAAACGAGTAATAAGACATAATAATTCCGTCACGTTTTTTTCCTCGCTGAAATTCATCATAATCTACAACGTCATATAAAAAGTTAAAAATACACATCCAATAAGCACAAGTTCCTACACCAACCAGTACTACATAAACACATCCCATTGCAATATTAGGAATACCAGTAAACATTGTAAGTATCATAATACTTCCACTGAAAATAGTACAACCAACATACACCTTACTTTTACTAAAAATTTCCACCCCTTTTGTTACAAATGGAATAAATACAATTGATACGATATTCATAGCTGTAAACATCAGTGATGCTTGTGTTTCAGCCAACCCCATGTTGTACGTTACATAATACATCAGACTAGAGTTAAATAATGTCATGTATACATTAGTTAAAAGTGCACAAAGAATTACAAGCACATACGGTTTCATCTTCATCAGACTCCAAATCTGTACGAAAAATCCTTTTATATTCATCTTCTCAGTCTCAGCGACCTCTTCTATTGGCTCTTTACCTTTAGTCATCCACCACATTAATGAAATTGTAATGACAGAAATAACTGCTGTGATCACACCTACTGTAAACCATGAATTTGCATCTGAGAAACCACTCGCCACCATTTTTCCAACAATAAAAGTAGGAACAGAACTTGCACAAAAAATTCCAACATATCCAAGTACTTCACGAAAAGCTGCCAATTTTACACGCTCGCTATCAACATCTGTAAGTACTGATCCAAAAGAATAGTATGGAATATTAAATGCTGTATACGCTGTCCAGAAAACAAGGACTAAAATCAAATAATACAAGTTTTTTTGTGCAGCCGGAAAGTCCACTTTTAAAAATAATAGTACCATAGAAGCACCGAGCGGAACTACTGATCGCAAAATCCAAGGGCGACGTTTTCCCTTGCTACTTCTAGAATTATCTACAATATACCCAATAATCGGATCAGTAATAGCATCCCACGCAATCGCAATTGAAATAATAGCTCCAGCTACTGCTGGACTCACCCCTGCAACTGTTGTCATAAAAAAAGATAAAAATGATAAAATAAAATTGTATGATGTACTATCACCAATAGATCCTATCGTATAACCTAAAATATCCTTTGTTTTCAATTTCTTATTTATCGTTTCCATGAGTCCCTCCTACTTAATGCGGTTTACAACCGCCCATGTCCCATAAATTTCAAATCCAGTCTTTTCGAAAATTGAGTATTCTGAATCTGCTGGTGCAAAAATGCAAGGCATTTTTCCTTCTCGATGTATGTATTCACTTAATACAGATAAAACCTTCTGTGCATACCCATTTCCTCTATATGCGGGATCTACACAAATTCCTCCCAGCATACAGGATTTTTCTGTTTTTGCTGCACTATTTCCGTGTGCAATAATTTTCCCATTTTCTTCAAGTAGTACATGAATTCCTTCATTATTTGTAATACGATTTACAATCATCGCCTTTTCACCATATGGTGCTACAAACTCTGGAAAACTCATCAAAAACTGATAAATAGCATCCACATCATCCAATTTTGCAATTCTCAGATTTGCCATTGGTTTTTCCAAAATTTGTACTGGAATAGGCTGTACATACAAATTACTTTCTACCATGTTCCATGTACTATCCAAATAATCTAAAACTTGTTTGACAAGTTCCCCTCTTCCCATTATGGTTCTAATTTCTCCATTTACTAACTGTGCAACCGCCCTGCCATCTATGTAGTCCGGTTCACCTGCAAGAATCAAATTATGATAATACCGCAAGTAAACACCTTGACATTCTCCATTTTCTTCCTGCACATAAATCTGTTGAAATGAATGATTAAATCCATATTGTTCCATATCTGCAAGCAAAAATGTATGATAAATCGGATTTTCTTGCAAATAGTTTAATAATTGCCCTCTGTCTTTTTCTTCGCAAAGACGTATCATGTATCCTCCCCCTCTTATCTTGTTGAACATGTTCATCTTGTCCAAAGATTAGCATTGTTTTTATCTGTTTGTCAACATTTCCTCCATACTTTTTTAATTTTTATAACTTTCTCACAAGGTTTAACATACAATCTTGTGCATTTTGTATTTCCAGTCTCTTTTCATTTCCTACTTATCAGAATTATAATTGCACAGACAAAAAAAACATGATATGATTAACTTGTTCATCAAGATTGAACAAAGGAGGTCGAATAATGCAAACACGACTATATACCGATAATATTCCCGTATATTTAGATGTGTACAATTCTCTATATAAGGATATTATGGACGGAACTTATCCACCTGGAGAATATCTCCCTGGAGAAACTGCTCTATCTCAGAAATATGGTGTCAGCAGAAATACTCTTCGGCAAGCTCTTGCTATTTTGCAAGAAGATGGTATGATTATTAAATCTCAAGGAAAAGGAACTTTAATAGCTCCCCATTCTCCATCCTCCCCTACAAATCTTTTGGAACATCCGCTTCTAACCCAATGTAAGCTTCCTATAACAGATACGATACTATCTTATAATTACGGTGCTCCAACGGATATTGCAAGAGATAAACTAGAACTCACAACCTGTGATTTAGTTTTAGCATGCAACTGTGTATTCCATTCCGATCAAACTGTCTTAAGTTATTCCTTCACACAGATTCCGGCAACTTTTTTTGATTTGCTTCTTTTGGACACTGCTCAAGAAGACTCTATTCGTGAAGTTATATTGAAGACATTATTTACACATACAGAACGAATGGACACAACGATTAAATTAATTTATGTTAATCATATGGAAACTGACTTTCTAAAAGTCCCTGAACAAACTCCGGCACTTTTATTAGAATCGATTCATTACACTAAGGAAAATCAACCTCTGGCGCGCAACAAATTTTACGTTTTACCAGAATATTATCAACTACATTTTCCTCTTTATCGCAAATCCAACAGATAGGGGAACCAGATGAGGAGCCGATTGGGACGGAGTTTAATGGCTTTTTGCTCGCAAAAAAAGCCATTAACCTCCGTCCCAATCGGCTCCCATATCTGGTTCTAATCTATTAAATCATTTTGAAAACGTGACAAATGTTCATACGGCAGAATCAGTCGTCCGCGATATAATCCACATCCATCATTAATTAAATTGTTATCCACTGCCCCAAACATATTAACATCTAATTTATTCAGTTCTATTCCCAGCAGAGCCATTCCTCGTTCATATGCTTCATCAAAATATCTGCACTCTCCTTTTGGAATTACGTCTCGCCTTGCACGTTCTTCTTTTTGTTTCTTCTCATATGCTGTATGATTTGCTTGTCCTATTTCTGCAATATCGTCCATTGTTTTTGTTCGAATCTGGACTTCCATAAAGCTTCTGGATGAATTATCAAAAAAAGTAATATGTAACGACTGATAGCCGTTTGCACTTTGATTGGAAATATAATCTCGATAATAAGGTTTCACTTCCTCATTCAGAAGTGGTGATTCACTTATCTTTACACCATATGCCGATTCAGCAGTAAATCCGCGTTCCTCCAAAAATCCCGGCAATACATTTGCAATTTCGTACAAACATTTTAACTCCTCTGCTTTCCGTTTTTCTTCATTTGGATAATGGCATTTTGGCATTGAGATGACAATACGATATGCAATAAAATCACGAAAACAACTCAACCGATCCTTGATTTCTGATACAGACGGATACGTTCCTCTTTCCACATAGTAATCATAAATATATTCTACTATATAACCATTAAACTTTGCCTCTGCCCTAATTAATGATTTAATACGTCCTTTAAAAGTAAATGCAAGGAATGGATATTCTTTTGCCATATATTTATAAAACTCCCGGATTTGCTGTGACTGTGCCGTCAGGAAATCATTATGCTCCAACAGACCTCTGATCTGAAGTAAAAAATTACAATGTGTCAGATCAATCGCATTGTGCGTCCGCTTTGCTTCTTTTCGCAAATCTGCTATGTACTTATCCAGGATACGGAATATGGTATCTCCTGAGTACAGGTAGTCATTTAATTTAATCATGATATCATCCCCTCTGTCAGCATTTATATAGAACAATTTAACCCATATTTCGTCAAAATACAAGCCATTAAACTCCGTCCCTGTCTGGTTCCTGTTTGGTCCCTGTTATAATCCCCATCAATACGCATATACTATTTATATCTCCATCCTCATTAAACAAGACAACTCATTCATGATATTGTCTTGTATACAAGACAATATTGATATATAATTATCTCATATAGAAAGAGGTGACATATATTATGAATCGAGATACTATAAAACAAATCATGATTGATCAAAAAGATATTTATCTCAACAATCCATTAATAACAAGACAGTATTCTCTAGAAACCAATGTCAATTATTGCTTTGTTGGTATCAGAAGAACCGGAAAGTCATATATGATGTATCAACAAATAAAGCAATTAGAAGACAATGGAATTCCCTTGTCCCAAATTGTTTATGTAAATTTTGAAGATGAGCGTCTTTTGGAAATGACTGCTGAAGATCTAAATCTCATTTTAGAAATCGGATTAGAACTATCCGGAACTGATGTCAAACCATATCTATTTTTAGACGAGATTCAAAATATTAACGGATGGGAAAAGTTCGTTCGCAGAATTGCGGATATGAAATATCGAATCAATATTACTGGCAGTAATAGTAAAATGCTAAGTAACGAAATAGCTTCTACTTTAGGTGGGCGCTTTGTTATTATGAATGTTTATCCATATTCTTTCTCTGAATATCTAATTGCAAATAATATGACAAAGAATTATCTGGATGTTATTAGCACCAAAGACAGGGCAGATGTCCAAAATCAATATAACGAATACGTAACTTATGGAGCGTTTCCTGAATTAGTTGAAATAAAGAACAAAAGGGCTTTTTTGAACAGCATCTATCAAACCGTATATCTTGGTGATATTATAACCAGAAATAAAATCACCAACGATTTCGCAATAAGGCTGATTTTAAAGAAAATTGCAGAATCTGTCACAAAACCTTTATCGTATAACCGACTGACTAATATATTAAAAAGTAGTGGAATGTCTATCGGTAAACAAACCGTAATAAACTATGTCAATTATATGACAGACTCCTACCTGCTCTTTACTCTGCAAAACTATGCCGCCAAACTTGTAGAAAAAGAGACTTCTCCTAAGTATTACTTTATGGATACCGGACTTCTAGGACTTATGCTGCTAGACTGCAAATCTGCTCAACTGGAAAATCTTGTTGCAATCGAACTGATGCGACGTTATGGTACCGAAAATGTCTATTTCTTTGAGAATAATGTAGAAATTGACTTTTATGTACCATTAGACAATCTTGCTATCCAGGTCAGTATGCAGGTTCTGGATAACATAGATACAAGAGAACGTGAAACCAGAGCCTTTGTGAAGCTAAATAATTTTATCTCCAACGCCAAATGTATTCTCATTACTAATAGCGAAGAGGCTGTTATTGATTGCGATGGAATCAATATTGAGGTAATTCCTATTTGGAAATGGTTGTTGGATAACTAACCAGACAGGTATAGACCAGACAGGGACGGAGTTTCATGGTCTTTTGCTCAGCAAAAGAACCATGAAACTCCGTCCCTGTCTGGGGCCATACCTATATTCTCTCAATCCGCTTCCATCCGGTCATATCCATTCCCAGCATGCTCTTAATAATCCACACAAAGAATATCATTACCAATATCGGAATCAAACATGAAGTTACGATCATAACCGCCAACGCCTCAATAAAATTATTCAACACATTTTGTATTTTAGCCGTTGTGTCCGATACTCCATCTTTCACTTTGGAAATAAATCCACTCACACCACTACTTTCCTCTTCGTCGCTACTATCTTTGATTTCTTCTGTCGTCTGTTTTGCCGAATCGATTGTTTGCTCAATAGATGTCTGATATGTTGTCTCTATCATATCCGATACCTTTACACTGACCGGCACAATCAGATAGATACCAAGTCCAAATAACACCAACTTATATGCAAACTGCTTCCATATGTTCCGTTTAAATATCTCACTCGCCGAATATAATACACAGGCAATTGGTATTAATATCATAAATGCTGCATAGCCCGTTATCGTCAGCAAATATTTTTCCAAAAATAATGCACATAATACAACCAGAAAATACGAGCTCAAATCTGCCAGTTTTTCCGCAATCGGAGTTCCTGTATCTCCCGGAATCAACGTGATTGCCGCTGAAGCTGCCGTGGAAGCCGCTGTCAATTCCATAACCGTTGTCTTCTTTTCATTCAAAGACTGTATTGTTTTGGCATGATATTCTGTAGATGTTGTGAATCGAGCGAATACAAAAACAGACAATAATGCAATTATTAATGGTATAACTATTTTTATAATTTGCTTTCTTTTGTTATTCATACGCTTCCTTTCATCAAACTGTTTCACTTTTGTACAAAGTATATGCTGTTGTCCCATTCAAATAGATTCCCATTTGCATCCTCTCCTCTGCATTTTGATTTATCCACAGTATAACATAAGTCCTGCAAAATTACTAAAGAAGAATATGAAAAAAACCACCGCCCCCGACGTTCGCAGCCGTCAAAAACAGTGATTCCCGAGTGCGCGATCAGGGGTTCGAACCCTGGACACCCTGATTAAGAGTCAGGTGCTCTACCAACTGAGCTAATCGCGCATCTTTTATTAAATTTGTATGCCTCATCTGTGACACAATAGATATTATATCGGAGGCTTTTAAAAAATGCAAGTATTTTTTTATATTTTTTTCATATTTCGAACATTTTTTTAATTTTTGCACCTATCAAAGGTAATAATTACATTTTCAAACAAGCTACTTTAACATTTTCTTCCTATAGAATTCAAGACCTTGCTTACTTCGTCCAATGAGTCCTTCACACACACCACAATTTTATTCCACTTTACATTACAATATAGCTTTTGACTCAACGCTACTTTCCAGGTTCTGCGTTTTTTCTTCATTTACACATCCCCACAAACACCGCTACTGCTCACTTTAGATTGTGAACAGTAACGTAAGCTTTTTATATTATATGTAACAACTACTTTTTTATTTCCTTGTTGCAATCAACTTATTGATCGGCTGACCTTTTGCTGAAAATTTTGCTTCATACTCGGTCATAATATTGCCTTTATTCATCTCTTCATTGTGATGCAGATCAAAGGTATGTGCAAGCAGCTCCCAGCCTTCTGCTTCTTCTATCTGTTCTAAGGAAAAATCAAACAGCTCTGTGTTGTCTGTCTTAAATTCAACTTTTCCATGCTGAGCAAGGATTCCTTCATATCTTTTCAAAAATTCTTTCGATGTCAGTCTTCGTTTTGCATGTCTTGCTTTTGGCCATGGATCTGAAAAATTCAGATAAATTTTATCCACTTCTTCCGGTGCAAATACTTTATCCAATTCTTTTGCATCCATACAAATAAAACGGATATTTTCAAGTTCTCTGTATTCATCTCTGTCAAATTTTTCCACTGCTCTAAGCAGTACGCTTGAATAACGTTCGATTCCAATATAGTTTACATCTGGATGAGCCAGTGCCATATTTAGCAGAAATTGACCTTTTCCCATCCCAATCTCAATATGAATTGGTTTACTATTCCCAAATACCTTTGCCCACTTTCCTCGTTCTGCCTCCGGCTGATTGATTACCACATCATGTGCCTCTATTGTACTTTCCGCTCTTGGAATATTTCTAAGTCTCATACTGTTTCCTCCTACTATCTAACATTCATCAGGTAATTCTTCGTTTGACCTGCTATTTTCCATCATTTTTATCATTTTTATTTTTAATTTTTTTCATCATATCATAAACCAATCCTACCGGTCAATTTTTGATAATATTTTTTCGCCCTCTGTTTTTCTGGTGATTTTGTATAATTTTATCGTTTGTATTCCGCTATTTTTATTGTATTTTTTTCAAAAAGGTGTATGATAAAAACATCACAAGTAAAAATCAACAAGGGAGGCTTCTTATGGATTCTATTGTAAAAAAACTATCCGAAATCGAATCGGCCGCTTCTTCCATTGTGGAGCATGCTGAGGCACAAAAGGAAGTTTTGGATAAAGAATATCAGGAAAAACGACGGCTCTTTGATATTGAATTAGAAAGTCGTACCATGTCCGAGATTCAAAAGATCCGTGATCATCTGGAAACTGATACACAAAATGTTTTAAATGGTCAAAGTAGTGATAACAATTCTGCAACCATTGCCTTGCAGAAGAATTATAAAGAAAGGCATTCGCAATATGCACAGGAAATCTTAGCACGTATTACGACCGTGTAGATCACAGGTTTTCACATCATTGTTTACATTTTACTATAAGTAACAACACATTTTCATGCAAACGAGGTGACAAACATGGGAAATTTACTGGCATACAGTGGTATTGTAACTAAGATTCGTGCAATGGAAGCAAGGCTTCTGAATGATAAAAATTTCGAAGAAATTGCCGAGCTTCACAGCGTCCCGGAAATTGTTTCTTATCTAAAAGAGAAATCTTCTTACAGCTTTGTATTAAATGATTTGTCTGACGAGCAGCTTCATCGCGGTAATATTGAGAAAGTTTTAATTGGACAATTATATTATGATTATTCTAAAATCTATCGTTTTTGCGGGCTGGAACAACGAAAATTTCTGGAACTTTATGTTTCCCGCTATGAAGTAGATTTGATCAATTATTGCTTCCGTATTGTGATCAATCATTACTCCGAGCCTTTTGATTTAAATTATAAGAAGAATTTCTTCGATAAATATTCTCAGATTTCTATCGATAAACTGATCACATCACGTACAACGGATGAATTAATCGAGAATTTGAAAGATACGGAATATTATGAACCATTGAAGCGATTAAAGGAAAAACCTAACATTACTCTTTTTGATTACGACCTTGCTCTGGATCAATATGCATTTGCCAAGGTCTGGAAAAAGCGAAAAAAAGTTTTAAAGAAAAAAGAGCTTGAGATTCTTACAAGAGATTATGGTTCAAAGATTGATCTGTTAAATCTTCAATGGATTTATCGAGCAAAGAAATATTATGAAATGAAACCGGTAGACATTTATGCATTATTAGTACCGATTCATTATAAACTTTCAACCGAACTTGTTAAAGAACTGGTTGAAGCACCTTCTGTAGAAGAATTTGATCATATTCTACGAAAAACTTCTTACTGGAGGCACTATGATTTCAATGAAACACTAACAATTGAACAGATGTATCGTGATTGTCTTTACCATCTTTACACGGTAGACCGACGCAGGAATCCTTATTCTATTGCTACGCTCAATACGTATCTGTTCTTAAAAGAAGAAGAATTAAGAAAGCTGACAACCGCCATGGAATGTGTGCGTTACCATTTGTCTCCTGGTGAAACGTTAGCGTATATTGGAGGTAAAACTCTATGATTGTAAAAATGAAATTTATCAACATTTCGGGTCCTCGAAATGATATCGACCGCGTGACCGACACATACCTTTCCAAATATGAAATCCAATTGGAATCGGCATTGTCTGAATTAAAAACAGTCGACAATCTCCGACCATTTGTTGAACTCAATCCATATCGGGATGCTCTTAGTATGGCTAATAAATTTGTTGGCTATCTGGACAATCCCGACAAGATCAAACCAGATGCGACACTTGCTCTGGACGATATGTTTGAACTTGTACGTACTGCAAATGAAGAGTATGAACATTTGCAAGAGAAAAAAGAAAAACAGAAGCAGGCTATTGGAGCTGCTCAGCAGAAACAACAGATTATTTCGCCTTTCCAGCCATTGGACTGCAACATTCAAGAGGTTCTGAATTATCGATTTATTGCTTACCGCTTTGGAAAACTTCCTATTGAATATTATCATAAAATGCAGAAATATCTGGCTGATGACCTGGATGCTATTTATGTAGAAGGCGAACGTGATGATACTTATGTATACGGAGCTTACTTCGTATCGCCTGGTGAAGCCCCGAAAGCGGATGCTATTTTCCGTTCGCTTCATTTTGAGCGAATCACTTTAACAGATGAATACAAAGGAACACCTTCACAGGCATATCGAGCACTTTCACGTGAGATTGATAAATCACAAAAAGAGATTGAAGCTCTAAATCAACAAATTGCCGATTTCCTTACAAAACAGGGACCTCAGCTGGTTGCTGCACAAAAACGTCTGCAAGAGCTTTCTAATAACTTTGATGTTCGTAAGATGGCAGCCCGCATGGAAGAAAACAAAGAAGATTATTACATTTTATGCGGATGGATGGCAGAAGATGATGTCGAAAAATTTACAGAAGAAATTAAAAATGATGACAAAGTCTTTGTTGTTGTAGAGGAAGAACGGGATAAATATTTTGGAGAACCGCCAACGAAACTGGAAAATCCAAAATTATTTAAACCTTTTGAAATGTATGTACAGATGTATGGTTTGCCTGCGCACAATGAAATGGATCCTACCATTTTCGTTGCATTGACTTATTCCTTCATCTTTGGTGCAATGTTCGGTGATGTTGGTCAGGGACTTCTCCTCTTGATCGGAGGCGGACTTTTATATCACTTTAAGAAGATTCCTCTGGCAGGAATTGTATCCTGTGCCGGTTTCTTCTCCACCATTTTTGGATTTTTATTCGGAAGCATTTTCGGATTTGAAGATATCATTCAGCCGCTTTGGTTAAGACCAATCGACCATATGACGACATTACCTTTTATCGGTAAGTTAAACACCGTATTTATTGTCGCTGTTGCTTTTGGTATGGGTGTCATTATATTTGCTATGATCCTCCATATTATAAATGCGGCTCGTAGCCACGATGTAGAAGCTACCTGGTTTGATATCAATGGTGTTGCAGGACTTGTATTCTATGCTTCCATTGTAGCTGTTATCGTTTTATTTATGACAGGGCATAAAACCCCTGCCGGATGGGTTCTTGCCATTATGTTTGGCATTCCTCTTCTTTTAATCTTATTCCGTGAGCCACTCACAAAGAAGATTGAAAAGAAAAGTAACAAAATGGAAGAAAGCAAAGCAATGTTCCTCATTCAGGGATTTTTTGAATTATTTGAAACACTGCTCAGCTACTTCTCCAACACCTTGTCCTTTGTCCGTATCGGTGCTTTCGCTGTCAGTCATGCTGCAATGATGGAAGTTGTACTGATGCTTGCCGGTGTCGAAGAGGGTAATCCGAACTGGATCGTCATTGTACTCGGTAACTTGTTCGTGTGTGGTATGGAGGGATTAATCGTCGGTATCCAGGTTCTTCGTCTGGAATATTATGAAATGTTCAGTCGATTCTACAGTGGTTCCGGACATGCATTTTCACCATATTCACAAAAAACTGAATCAAACTCAAAGAAATAAATTATCATTTTATAGGAGGCGTTTATTATGACAACTGCAACAAAACTTATTTTTATCGTCGCTCTCGTACTGAGCATCATCATTCCTTTTGGATATTACTTAATCGGAGAAAAAAACAAAAAACGTTATAAACGTACTATCGGTGTCAACGCATTTTTCTTCTTTGGTGCTTTTGCCATCGCATCGATCATGATGCTTGGCGGACCAACTGTACACGCCGCTGATGCAGCAGCTACTTCCGGTTCACTTGCAACAGGACTTGGATATATCGCAGCCGCTCTTGTTACAGGACTTTCTTGTATCGGTGGCGGTATCGCCGTAGCAAGTGCTGCAAGTGCTGCTCTTGGTGCAATCAGTGAAGATTCCAGCGTACTTGGTAAATCTTTAATTTTCGTAGGTCTTGCAGAAGGTGTTTGTCTGTATGGACTGATTATCTCCTTCATGATTTTAGGAAAGTTGTAAAACACCGCTTGGGCTGCAGGTATTTAATACAGCAGCCGGAATGGAGTATTTTATGAAAATGTATTTAATCAGTGACAACGTCGACACCTATACCGGCATGCGTCTTGCCGGCGTAGATGGTGTTGTTGTCCATGAACGTGACGAACTTCGTGAAGAATTGGAGAAGGTCTTGCTCGACAAAACAATTGGTATCGTCCTCCTGACAGAAAAATTCGGTCAGGAATTTCCAGACATCATTGATCAATTCCGTCTGGAGCGAAAGATGCCTCTTTTGATCGAGATTCCTGACCGACATGGTACCGGACGAAAGAAAGACTTTATCACTTCTTATATCACAGAAGCAATCGGATTAAAATTATAGGGAGGTAGTACCTTGACTTTAGAAGAAAAAATTGCACATTTACAGGCGACCTCCATGGAGGAGGCCCGGGCTCAGGGCAATGAGATTATTGACTCGTACCGGGATGCTCTTGAAAAAGTATTACAGGATCACAAAGTAGAAGCTCAAAGACAATCTGAGATCCGTATTAAAACAGAGACGATCAATGCAAAACAGCAGATCAATCAATCGCTTGCCAAAGCACAGCTTGACTTAAAACGTGAGCAGAGCAAAATCCAGCAGGATCTGAAAGATAAGATTTTTAAAGAGACTCTGGAGCTTGTCCATGATTATATGAATTCAGCAGATTATCCGGATTTCTTGATTCGCTGTATCCGGGATGCTCTTACATTTGCGAACGGATCTTCTATGACGATTTATATTAACCCGTCAGATGAATCCTTAAAATCCTCTCTGGAGAAAGCTACGGGCACACAGCTTACAATCAGTACAGAAGATTTTATTGGTGGAGTCCGCTGTGTCATCCGCGACAGAAATATTTTGATCGATCATTCATTTAAAACACAATTACGAGATGAATATGATAAATTCTTATTCTCAGGAGGTGACGGAATTGCTTAATACTGCTACAATCTACGGAATCAATGGTCCCGTCATTTATCTGAAGGGAAATACAGGATTTCGCATGTCCGAGATGGTTTATGTAGGAAAGGAAAAACTTGTCGGAGAAGTAATTGCCCTGACAAAAGATATGACAACTGTCCAGGTGTATGAAGAGACCAGCGGTCTACGTCCCGGCGAGGAAGTCGTTGCCAGCGGAAGTGCCGTATCAGTCACCCTTGCCCCTGGAATCTTAAATAATATTTTTGATGGTATCGAACGTCCTCTTGAAGAAATCGCCAAGAGCGGCGGAGCTTTTATCACTCGCGGTGTCACTGTTGATTCTCTGGACCGTGAAAAGAAATGGGAAGCACACATCACCGTAAAAGAAGGAGATTTTCTTCGTGGCGGAGATATTATCGCAGAGGTTCCGGAGACTCGTGCCATCGTTCATAAATGCATGGTTCCACCGGAAGTGGAAGGAACCGTTGTCCATGTTGTTCCCGACGGAGCTTACACAATTGATGAGACTCTTATTACTCTGCAATTAAATGACGGCACTACAAAAGAACTTACTATGACACAACGCTGGCCTATCCGAGTTGCAAGACCAACTCATCATCGTTTTCCGGCTTCTACTCCGCTGATTACAGGACAGAGAATCATTGATACGATGTTCCCAATTGCAAAAGGCGGAACTGCTGCTGTCCCTGGTGGATTTGGTACCGGTAAAACAATGACTCAGCATCAGATTGCCAAATGGTCTAATGCCGACATCATCATCTATATCGGTTGTGGCGAACGAGGCAACGAAATGACGCAGGTTCTGGAAGAATTCAGCCAGTTGGTAGATCCTCGAAGCGGTAACCCTTTGATGGACCGTACCACATTGATTGCCAACACTTCCAACATGCCTGTAGCCGCACGTGAAGCTTCTATTTACACGGGATTGACACTGGCTGAATATTATCGCGATATGGGATATGATGTAGCGATTATGGCTGACTCTACATCTCGTTGGGCTGAAGCGCTTAGAGAACTTTCCGGACGTCTGGAGGAAATGCCTGCCGAGGAAGGTTTCCCCGCTTATCTTGCATCCCGTCTGTCAGCTTTTTACGAGCGTGCCGGTATGATGCATAACTTAAATGGAACAGATGGTTCTGTTACTATCATTGGTGCAGTATCACCTCAGGGTGGTGATTTCTCTGAACCGGTAACGCAGAATACCAAACGATTTGTCCGCTGCTTCTGGGGACTGGATAAAAGTCTTGCTTATGCGAGACATTTCCCGGCAATCCACTGGCTGACAAGCTACAGCGAATATCTGGGAGATTTATCACCTTGGTATCAGGATCATGTTTCTCCTAAATTTGTGGACTACCGCAACCGCCTGATGGCACTTTTAAATTCAGAGAGCAGTCTTTTGGAGATTGTCAAGCTGATTGGTAGTGATGTACTTCCTGATGACCAGAAGCTGATTCTTGAAATCGCACGTGTTATCCGTCTTGGATTCCTGCAGCAAAATGCATTCCACAAAGATGATACCTGCGTTTCACTGGAAAAACAGTTTCTTATGATGGATACGATTTTGTATCTTTACAAACAGGCAAGAGCTCTTGTAACTATGGGGCATCCAATGTCTGTTCTCAAATCAGAAAATATATTTGACCGCGTTATCGCCATCAAATATGATGTGCCGAATGACCGGCTTGAAATGTTTAAACAGTATCATCGTGATATTGACGCGTTCTATCAACATGTACTGGAAAAGAATGCATAAGGAGGAAACTATACTATGTCAATTGAATATTTAGGCTTAAGCAGTATCAATGGTCCTCTTGTTGCACTGGAGGGCATACAGGACGCTTTTTATGATGAAATCGTAGAATTTGTCGTAGATGGAACAGAACGTAAAATCGGACGTATTATTGAACTTTATGAAGACAAAGCCGTCATTCAGGTTTTTGAAGGTTCCGAAAATATGTCTTTAAAAAATACACATACCAAACTGACCGGTCATCCGATGGAGATTGCATTATCCCCGGATATGCTTGGCCGCACCTTCAATGGTATCGGACAGCCAATCGATGACCTCGGTCCAATCCATTCTTCATTAAAACGAGATGTCAACGGACTTCCTTTAAATCCGGTAGAACGTGAATATCCACGTAACTATATCCGTACCGGTATTTCTGCGATTGATGGATTAACCACTTTGATTCGTGGACAAAAGCTTCCGATTTTCTCAGGAAATGGACTTCCACACGACCAGCTTGCCGCACAAATTGTAAAACAGGCTTCTCTGGGAGAAAATTCCGACGAACAGTTTGCGATTGTATTTGCCGCAATGGGTGTTAAGCATGATGTTGCTGATTTCTTCCGCCGCACTTTTGAAGACAGCGGAGTTGCCGACCACGTAGCCATGTTTTTGAATATGGCAAACGATCCGGTAGTGGAGCGTCTGATCACACCGAAGGTTGCATTGACCGTTGCCGAATATCTTGCATTTGAGCAAAATATGCATATCCTCGTTATCCTTACCGACATGACTTCTTTCGCAGAAGCAATGCGAGAGGTTTCATCATCAAAAGGAGAAATCCCAAGCCGTAAAGGATTCCCAGGATATTTGTACAGTGAACTGGCAACTATTTATGAACGTGCCGGCATCGTAAAAGGTGTGAATGGTTCTGTTACCCAACTCCCGATCCTCACAATGCCAAATGATGATATCACACATCCAATCCCTGACCTGACCGGATATATCACCGAAGGGCAGATCGTATTAGAGCGACAATTGCATGGACAGTCCATTTATCCACCGATCAATATTCTTCCATCTCTGTCACGTCTGATGAAAGATGGTATCGGTAAAGGATATACAAGAGAAGATCATCAAGATCTCGCCAATCAGCTCTTCTCTGCTTATGCAAAAGTTGGAGATGCCCGTAACCTAGCCTCTGTTATCGGCGAGGATGAGCTTTCTCCAATCGACAAAAAATATTTGGAATTTGGTAAAGAATTTGAAACCCGTTACATCGGACAAGGCGTAAATGAAAACCGGACAATAGAAGAAACCTTAGACCTCGGTTGGGAACTGCTTGGCAGATTGCCAAAAGAAGAGTTAGACCGTGTAGATACTAAAATTCTGGATAAATACTATCATCCTATGCAGACTGAGGAAGAATAGCTTTTCATCTTTAACATCAATGCACTATCAATTTTTCAGATGAAAGGAGGGATTTCATGGATCCTCGTACATTTCCCACAAAAGGAAATCTGATGCTTGCCAAAAATTCTTTGGCATTGGCACAGCAAGGCTACGATCTGATGGACAAAAAACGAAACATCCTGATCCGGGAGCTGATGGATCTTATCGACGAAGCCCGCGATATTCAGGACGAGATTGATTCGACCTTTACCTATGCATACCAATGTCTGCAGCGTGCAAATATCGAACATGGAATTAACCTGGTTTCCCAGCTTGCATATACAGTTCCAATCGAAAATTCTATTGTGATACAGACTCGAAGTATTATGGGTACGGAGATTCCCCATGTAAAATATACTCCCGCCAATGTTATGCCAACCTATTCATTTAGCACAACTAGGGAGTCCATCGACCTTGCCACAAAGGCGTTTCAGAAGGTAAAAGATTTGACCGTTAAATTATCTATGGTCGAAAATGCAGCTTATCGTCTTGCAACAAACATAAAGAAGACACAGAAGCGCGCAAATGCACTTCAAAATATTACAATTCCGATGTATACAAATCTTGTTTATACGATTAGTAATGCATTGGAAGAAAAAGAACGTGAAGAATTCACACGTCTAAAAGTTATCAAACGCATGAAAGAAAAGAAGGGTTAGGGCACTTGCTCCACCCTTCTTTTCTTATTGGTTTTTCAAATCATCTGCTATTTTCTTTTCTTTCTTGGCTTTCCATGAGTCTTTTTCGTTGTTCTTATGTTTCCGTCAAACTCAAACACTGCCACTCCATATCCGGCTAATGGGTATGCGAATGAATAATCCTGTCCATCGCATTCCTGTTTCGTTGCGCGGACTACAGAACCTATTTTTCTGTCCTGTCCACCATATCTCTGATCTTCACTATCCAAAATTAATTTATACTGACATCCTCTTGGTACTCCGACACGATAATCCGGACGTTCTACCGGAGTAAAGTTACATATGAATAATAAACTCTTCTTTCTATCCTTTGAATATCTTACAAAACTGAAAATACTTCTGAATACATCGTCTTTATTGATCCACTGGAAGCCACTTGGCTGCGTATCTAATTCATACAATGCTTTCTGGTCTCTATACAAATGAAGTAAATCCTGTACCCAGTTCTGAATATGCTGATGTGGTTCTTCCGCCAGCAGATACCAGTCTAATTCACGTTCCTCACTCCACTCACGAAGCTGTGCAAATTCCTGTCCCATAAACAATAGCTTCTTACCAGGATGCCCTGCCATAAATGCATATGCCACTTTCAGGTTACGGAACTTGTCCAATCCTTCTCCCGGCATCTTATTCAACATAGAGCATTTCAAATGAACAACTTCATCATGAGACAATACAAGAATATAGTCTTCACTATAAGCATACTCCATTGAGAATGTCATCATATAATGTGCATTTTTACGGAACAGCGGATCCAGTTTCATATATTCTGTAAAATCATGCATCCAGCCCATATTCCATTTTAAGCTAAATCCAAGGCTATCCTTCTCCGGATCTCCTGTCACCTTCGGCCATGCAGTAGACTCTTCTGCAATCATTACACTGCCATGATTTCTGCCAAGTACCACTGAATTCAGATGTTTAAAGAACTGAATTGCTTCCAGATTCTCATTGCCGCCGAATTTATTCGGTATCCACTGTCCGGCTTCTTTTCCATAATCTAAATACAACATAGATGCTACTGCATCTACACGTAATCCATCTACATGGAAATGTTCAATCCAGAATAATGCACTTCCAATCAAAAAGTTCTGTACTTCTGGTTTTTCATAATCAAAAATCTTTGTTCCCCAATCAGGATGTTCTCCCTTTCTTGGGTCTGCATATTCAAACAATGGCTGTCCGTCAAAATCAGCCAGCCCATGTGCATCTTTTGGAAAATGTGCCGGTACCCAGTCAAGAATAACACCAATATCATTCTTATGCAGATAATCAATCATATAAGCAAAATCTTCCGGCGTTCCATAACGAGAAGTCGGTGCATAATATCCTGTCACCTGATAACCCCAGGAGCCATCATATGGATACTCCGAAATTCCCATCAGCTCCACGTGTGTATATCCCATATCCTTTACATATTCCGAGATTCTCTCTGCAAATTCACGATATGTATAGAATCCTTCATCTTCTCTTCCCGGATGTCTCATCCAAGAACCCATATGCACTTCATAAATAGACATTGGGTTCGTTTTCTCATCCCACTTTTCTCGTTTCTTCATCCATGAAGAATCACTCCAATTCAAATTCGAAATATCGGTGATCCTAGATGCATTCCCCGGTCTGAGTTCTGCATAATTTGCAAATGGATCTGCCTTATCAATTTTTGCCCCGTTCTGTGTCTCAATACAGAATTTGTACAACTGTCCTTCTTTTGCACCCGGTACAAGTTTTGTATAAATTCCCATTGGATCATGACGCTGCATCATGTCAGCATTTAAATCCCACTCATTAAATTCTCCAATTACAGACACGCTCTTTGCATGTGGTGCCCACACTGCAAAGTACACACCCTTGACTCCATCTACTGTAACCAGATGTGCACCCATCTTTTTATATAATTCATAGTGTGTTCCATTTCCAAACAAATATTGGTCCAACTCCCCAATTTCGTATGGCTGAACTGTCTTTTCCTCTGTCATATTGTTTGCCATAAAGCCACCTCGCAACTCGTATTTTATATAATCTTATTATACTTGATATGATAGAAAAATAAAAGAGAAAAGCGTGTCGAATCGAGAGTTTTAGCGTGTTTTTTCTAAAATTTTTAACATTTTTCTTTAATTGTTTTTACTATAAAGATACTTGATTTTATAACTAAAAGACAATGTCAGATAAAACGAAAAAATTCTCTGATAAAAGAAAAAAAGAGGTTGTCTCATCACTTTTTTCAGTGATAAAACAACCTCTTTTTTATTGCTCTTATATTAAATATGGAAATCTTTTTCTGTCAGCAGAATTCGATCTGCTTCATCTGTACCTTTTCCAAATACACGTTTTACAAGTTTTCTTGCAGATGCCTTCTTTGAATGTTCCATTGCCTCATCCATAATTTCTTTTACTTCAGCAACTGTTACAAAATGATCTTCTCTTTGTAATGCATCAATACGACTATATAAAGCAAGCAATCCCATCTCATCAATACGGTAACCATTTTCCTGTGCATAAGTCTGACCAAATGTTACCAACTCATCATTAATAAAAATCGGAACCTCCAGGCGGCTTGTAAATTTCTTTCGGAACTCACGGTTAGAAGATAACAATCTATCCAGTGGTTTTCTCTGATCTTCTAATACGATAAGAAGTTCTCCTGTATCCTGTTCCATAACTTTATTTAATTTTGCAACTGTTCTTTCATTAAGCTTACCTGCTTTTTCAATAATGAGGGCCCCGCCATATAACTTACGGAAAATCTCTCCTATTTTCTTCTTATTCAACGATTCTCCGGTTACAATAGCAACCTTACCCTGATGAATATTTCTCTGTCTCTGAATTGCCTTTACAACATCTACTGCCAGAACAGTTTTACCATTTCCCTTGTTACCAATGATCAACAAGTTTCCTGTTCTTGATGTTCCACGTCTATTTGTACAATTTTTATCCTGTTCCAAAACATCTACTAACTGCTCACTCATTCCTCGAACAGGAACGAAGTAAGAGAATAATCTCTTCTGATCTGCTGTTAATTCTGTTTTTTTCTTTCCTGATTCTGAAAGTAACTCATGTCTGTTATGAACAAGGAATCCTGTATCAGAAATAGATAATGCATTAGAAATCTCATCCAATGGAAGCGGTGCTGTCTTACCTGTAGCAATTAATTTTGCTGTTTCTTTTCTACTAAGCGGTGCTGTCTTAGAAAGGAAATTAACACCAGCATCATCATCTTCATCATCCATCAAGCGATCGTCATATTCATCATTTGATGACTGCGGACGGAATTCTGCTTCGAATTGTGCTGCTGCATCAGCTGCACCATATTCTTCATCATCCTCGTATTCATATTCGTCTTCGTATTCATCTTCTGGATACTCGTCGTCCTCGTACTCGTCTTCGTATTCCTCTTCCGGATACTCGTCATCCTCGTACTCGTCTTCGTATTCTTCTTCCGGATACTCGTCATCCTCGTACTCGTCTTCGTATTCCTCTTCCGGATACTCGTCATCCTCGTACTCGTCTTCGTATTCCTCTTCCGGATACTCGTCATCCTCGTACTCGTCTTCGTATTCCTCTTCCGGATACTCGTCGTATTCGTCTTCGTATTCTTCTTCCGGATACTCGTCGTCCTCGTACTCGTCTTCGTATTCTTCTTCCGGATACTCATCGTCCTCATACTCGTCTTCGTATTCTTCTTCCGGATACTCATCGTCCTCATACTCTGGCGAATCAATTTCTGTTTCTTGTTCAAAAGCCTCTTCTTCCAGAGCAATTGCATCAACCTCGTCCGAAATATCATCTTCCATATCCGGATAAAGATCTCCAAGCTCATCTGAATAATCTTCTTCTGCTTCAAACGACGCAAAACGATCATCCATAATTCTTTCAAATTCCTGAGTATAACCTCCCTGTGGTTGAACAGCTTCCAAACTTTCTTCTTCCTCTACCGGAAATTCATCTGCATATTCATCTTCATACTCATCTTCATATTCATCTGAGTCATCTACCCTTAACATGTCCATTTCCTGTTCCATGTTATCTTCTGGCATACGCTCCTGCATTTTGGAAGCAGATGTGCTGCTTTCTGACATTGGTTCTTCATCTTCTCTTGGAATTACACCTTCAATCTCGTCTATCAGACGTTGTATGTCTGGTGGTAAGATTGGCTCTCCTGTCTTTCTTTCTACGCTCATTGTTTCCTCTTTCTCAGGCTCTGCCTGCTTGATATCCTTCACAGACTCAGCTTCATTCAATGCTTCATCTATTTTTTCTACCGATTCCGCTTTATTATCTAAATTTTCTTCAAATGCATCTGTCAGCTCATCATCTGACCATTCTTCTGCCGAATCTAAATTCAAAATATCTTCTTCTGATATTTCCTCTGTTTCTTCAGCTTCCGGTTCTTCTTCGAGGATTTCTTCCTCTTCCGGTTCGATAATCTCCTCGGCTTCTGGCTCTTCCTCGATGACTTCTTCAGCTTCCGGTTCAATAATCTCCTCGGCTTCCGGTTCTTCAAATTCTTCCGCTTCTGCCAAGGCATCCTCTTCATCCCATGCAGCAAACAATTCTTCAAGGCTCATTCTTGCTGTCACTTGATTATCCAGCTGATCTTCTTCCTCATCTTCCGGCTCAATATATTTTGCCTCAAGGACCTGTTCTACTTCGAAAATTTCATCCTCATCTATCGTTTCTTCCTCAGCATATTCTGGTTCAATAACTTCCTCGGCTTCCGGCTCTTCTTCGATAATTTCTTCCTCTTCCGGTTCAATAATCTCCTCGGCTTCCGGCTCTTCCTCGATAATTTCTTCCTCTTCCGGTTCGATAATCTCTTCGGCTTCCGGCTCTTCCTCGATAATTTCTTCCTCTTCCGGTTCAATAATCTCCTCGGCTTCCGGCTCTTCCTCGATAATTTCTTCCTCTTTCGGTTCGATAATCTCTTCGGCTTCCGGCTCTTCCTCGAGGATTTCTTCCTCTTCCGGTTCGATGATCTCCTCGGCTTCCGGTTCTTCCTCGATGATTTCTTCCTCTTCCGGTTCGATAATCTCCTCGGCTTCTGGTTCTTCCTCGATAGCTTCCTCGGTTCCACCATACATAGCTATTATCTCTTCCGGCGACATTTCTACTGTATCATCCAGATTCATTGGCAATGTATCATCCAGATTTACTGTCGTTTCAGGTTTAGATTTTAATTTTTTCATACTAAGTTCTTCCAAATCTGAATCAACCTTGACATCTTTCACTGCTTCCAGCGCTTTTTTCTGTACTCGCTTCTGTTCTACCCTCTGCACCAGACTTAAATCTACAACATCTTCAATATCTTCAATTGCATCATTCAAATCTGACAAATCATCATCTTTTTTCTCAGCTTCTTCGTCTGAACTTTCTCTAGAACCGCTATCTGAACCACCAATGTGTAATAAAGCCTTCAATGCCTCATCTAAACGCATTGTATTACCGATTTTTTTCTTCTCCGGTTGTTTCTCCTCGACTTCTGATTCTGTTTTTACTTCAACGGAATCTGCTTTTGGATCAAGCACCTGTTCCTTCACGTCTTCGGAAGATTCTGTTTTTTCTGCAATTTCTTCCGACTCTTGTTCTTCTTTTTCCTCTAACTTCTCTTGCTCCACAGTTTCTGTCTCTGCTGCTTTTCTTATCGACTCTGTTAATGAATCAATTGAAGTAGGCTCAAAAGAATCTGCTTCTCCTAAAATCTCTGCTTTCGCTTTTGCACGAACCTCTGCTTTTACAACATCCTCATCTACAAATTTGTTCGCTAAAGTTTCTTCAACTACCGGAATCTTAATATCCTGTTCACTCTCTGCTGATTTATCTGATTCTGCTTTTTCCTCTGTCTTAACTGCATCTTCCTCAGTCTGCTCTTGTGTTGTAGTAACAGATTTCGCTGCCACCTTAACACCATTCTCATCCACGTTATTTAAATCAGGTAATTCTTCTGTAGTAGTTCCTGGCTTTTCGTATCTTCTATTATACTTTTCCTGCTGTGATGGTGTCAGCGGTTTATAACGCATCTTCAGTTCCATCGCCTGATATACATATTTTCCTTCGCTGAACCATAAAATCAGATCATCACACTCTTCCAGACACTCCGTAATCTTGCCTGCCCGTTCGTATAATTTAGCAAGCTCATATGCCCACTCTTCCACATACTCTGCCTTTTTAAATGATTCGAGTGCATCAATCTGTTGCTCGATCGGAGCTCTCTGTACTTTTAAAATCTGGTATTTTAAAATATACTGATTTGGATCCTTCGGTGCAATATGAAGGAACTCATCATAATAATCTATTGCCTCATCTACATTTCTTGTTTTTAATGCAAGTGTACACAGGCGATATACGATCTTTCTACTTCCTTCTGCCCTATGATAAGCAATTTTCAAGACTTCGAAACTCTTATGATAATCTCTGCTTTTTTCATATATGTCACTTACATTCATCAGCATTGTAGTATTACGAACTCTTCGCCAGTCAATACTATCTGCAAGTTCTGCTGCTCTGCTGTATGCACCATCTTCCATCAGTTCAAGCATTTGTTCTGTCTTCAGCTTATACTCATACTTGTCCACTGTACTCACCTCGTAAACTTACTCTGTCGTTTCTTTCTCTAAATTATTTATACTCTCTTAAATTCAAGAATGCCTCTGCATTCTTAGTGCCTCTTATTGATTTTGTAACTCAATATTTTTTATATTTATCCTACTTATAATTATCAAAGGGTAGACTCCCCGATAATTATTTCTTAGTTTACCATAAGTGCTTCACAATGTCAAAAAAATGCATCCACAATTGACATTGCAGATGCATTTTCTATTTCTTTTTCTCTATTCAATTTTTTATTATTTTATTTCCGCGCTATCTCCCGAATTATTCTTTCTATAACTGTTCAATACCTGCAGTACCCTTCCTTCGATATTCCAAATACTTACTTAATTATTCCATCTATAATCAGGTATCTCGCTATTTGATCTGATTTACATCTGATGTTTCTTTACACATCTTATGAAATCCTATCTTATGTGGTATCTATGTTCAATATGTCTGCTGGATTATTGTAAAGATCTCTTATTATTGGACCTTTCATCCGCCATACCACTAACATATTGAGTTGTAATCGAACTAATATCGTCCATTGGACCTCTACCTCCTACTCTATAATATTTCCTTCTTTCGAATTGCCTATAGTTTAACACTTAAATGTTATTTTGTCAATATTTTATGCGTTTTATTTTAAATTTTCTTTCTTCGCATTGAAATTATTCTATTTTTTCTGATAATTCTTTTTATCTTTTAGCTATCTCTTCTCTTGCTTTGGAAACCGCATCCGCAAATCCATTCTGATCAATATGCTTTGCAACATAATCTGCTGCTTCCTGCACCTCATCCATCGCATTACCCATAGCAATCCCAAATCCAGCCGCCTGAATCAACTCTATATCATTCATACTATCCCCAATTGCAATAATATCATCCCAGGATGCATGATAATAGTCCATAACACACTTTGCACCTTTAACCTTTCCATTCTCTTTTGGAATCATATCTGCACCACCAAGCTCATCCCCCATACACAAAAGCTTTGTCTCTGGAAAATGTTCCTGCACATCAGCAATTGCTTCTTTTGTATCTGCCAGAAACATAGACGGAATCTGTTTTTCATATAACGCCTTGTATGCGTCCCCACTCTTTGGCAATAACTGCTGCTGTTTTGGAGATGCAATCTCCTTGAATCGCTCGATGCTGGAAGTACACCAATCATTACCCTGTCCAGATAACAGGCAATAATTTTTTTCTACAACGTAGTCTAATATTCTTCTCTGTAAATCCTTATCAAAATATTTTTCTTTCACTAATTTTCCTTCTATCTCAACAATCGCGCCATTTGCACTAACCAGACAATCCGGAGTTATACGTCCTTGAAATTCTTCGGGAAGTGAATTATTTCGAAATGCTCTTCCACTTGCAATAACTAATTTATATCCGTCCTTTTGCAATTGTTCAAGTGCACATAATGTACTTTCTGGAATCTGCCATGTCTGATGACTGAAAATTGTATTATCATAATCTATAAAAAATATTGGTTTCATTCGTTTCTTCTCCCTTCGCTTGCTTTACCTGATTTGAAGTAATTATAACGCAGATTTATATTTAGTCAAAGAAAAAGAGACTCTCGTTTTTAGGAGGTGCCCAAAAAGTCAGTCTCTTTTCTACTACTATTTTTTTATTTTATTTATTTCTTGTATGGTTTCGAATTGCAAGAAGCACCAAAATCTGCAATGCAATTCCGATTACCAGGCAAATAACCGCATTCTGTATCACACCTGCAATTACATATGTGATACATGAAACAGCAGCAACTGTCATTGCATATGGCAACTGTGTTGATACGTGATTTACATGATTGCACTGTGCTCCTGCTGAAGCCATAATTGTTGTATCTGAAATTGGCGAACAATGATCTCCGCATACAGCTCCTGCCATACAAGCTGAAATGGAAATGATCATCATTGTTTCATTTGTTCCCTGGAATACAGCAACTACAATAGGAATCAAGATTCCGAATGTTCCCCACGAAGTACCAGTTGCAAATGCCAGGAAGCATCCTACAAGGAATATAATTGCAGGAAGAAGATTTAACAATCCGCTTGCTGCCGAATTCATGATTGACGCTACATATTCAGCTGCACCAAGGCTATCTGTCATTGATTTTAGTGTCCAGGCAAATGTGAGAATTAGGATTGCAGGAACCATAGCTTTAAATCCATCCGGAATACAAGCCATAGAATCCGAAAAACGCAGAACTTTTCTTACTGCATAAAATGCAATTGTGATTACCATTGCAAAGAAACTTCCAAGCATCAGTCCAACAGATGCATCACTTCCTGAAAATGCTTCTACAAATCCTGTTCCTGAGAAGAACCCGCCTGAATAGATCATTCCTATAACACAGCAAATAATAAGTGAAATAATTGGGAATACCAGATCAATGACCTTTCCCTTGTTATAAATAACATTTTCCTGTGCACTCTCATATGGTCTGTCATCCGTTGTATAAAGATCGCCCGCAATTGCATTGTCCTCATGTTCTTTCATAGGACCATAATCTTCTTTTGCCAGAACCAAAGTCACCATCATAATAATTGTAAGGATTGCATAATAGTTATATGGAATCGCACGAATAAAGATTGAAAATCCGTCCTCTCCCTTTACAAATCCTGTTACTGCTGCTGCCCATGATGAAATCGGTGCGATAATACATATCGGCGCTGCTGTTGCATCAATTAAATATGCAAGTTTTGCACGTGACACATTGTGACTATCTGTTACCGGACGCATAACACTTCCAACTGTCAGACAGTTAAAATAATCATCGATAAAAATCAAAATTCCAAGTGCGATTGTTGTAAGCTGTGCACCTGCCCTTGTCTTAATATGCTCTTTAGCCCAACGTCCAAATGCTGCTGAACCACCTGCTTTATTCATCATGCATACCATAACACCAAGGATTACCAAAAATATCAGAATACCCATATTATAGCTGTCAGTGAGAACACCTACCACTCCATCCTGAAATACATGTAATATCGTGGCTTCCGGTTTGAATCCCGCCCAAAAAGCTCCTCCGATCAAAACTCCAACAAACAATGAACTATACACTTCTTTTGTAATAAGTGCCAATACAATCGCAATAACCGGAGGCACTAACGACCAGATTGATGCATACATTGCTGGTACATACTCTGCGGATGTGTCTGCTGCAAATACTGTTATCGAACTAAAACATAATATGCTCATTGCAACCAGGAGCAACCCGCTCATTTTTCTCTTGTTTCTCATTTTTTCTCTTTCTTCTCCTTCTCCAACCATTTTTAGACAAAGAAATGCCGCTGGCATCTCTTTGTTGGTGAGTCGCCCGCGGCATAAATAAATCAAAAAATCCATATATCCTCGATAGCTCTCCACGCCTGTGACAGTCCGAAGCATATTCTGCATCCGGCCCAGGAATCATATCAGGGAAATATCATTCCTTCGGCGGCTTCTCCTTTCTCCTACTGACAGTCTTCCCTTGACTATTGCCAGCCGGATACTCTTATCACCGCGCCTCTATCAAACATTTTATATAATAGCATAGTTTATTTTAAAAAACTACCCCTATTTTGTACCAAAAATACGATCCCCGGCATCTCCGAGTCCTGGGCAGATGTAAGCAGCTTTATTCAGCTCTCTGTCGATATGGCCTACATACAACTGAATATCCGGATGTGCATCCATCAGACGTTTAATTCCTTCCGGAGCAGCGATAATAGCCATGAATTTAATCTTCTTACCGCCATGTTTTTTAATAAAATCAACTGCTGCAACTGCTGAACCGCCTGTAGCAAGCATCGGATCTGTAACAACGATCAAACGCTCTTCAATCGGATCCGGCAGCTTACAATAATACTCATGTGGCTCGTGTGTCTCCTCGTCACGATACAGACCAATATGTCCAATCTTTGCTGTCGGCACTAAAGCCTGAATACCATTTACCATTCCCAAACCTGCACGTAAGATCGGTACAATAGCAAATTTCTTTCCGGCAATCTGAGGTGTCATGCATGTTTCAATCGGAGTCTCAACCTCAACATCTTCAAGTGGCAGATCCTTTAATGCCTCATACCCCATCAGCATTGCAATCTCTTCTACAAGTGCACGGAATTCTGCTGTTCCTGTATTCTTATCTCTCAATCTTGAAATCTTGTGCTGGATCAGCGGGTGTGTCATCTCAATTACATTACTCATTTTCTACGTCCTCCATTGTAGTTGTACCTTTTATTATAACAATTTTTATGTATTGAAACCACCTTTTTCTATTCAAGTCGAACGTCCGTGAAACTTGGCGCGTGATTCTGGTCAGCGAAGCTGACATATTCCTATCAGAATCACTGCGCAATCTTTCTACTGAATATCAGCATCATTAAATGGATCTCCGCACTCTGGGCAGAATTTTGGCGGATTCTTCGGATCTTCAGGTTCCCAACCGCATTTATCACAACGATACAATGGTGCCGCTGCCGGTTTTTTTGCTCCACATTCTGAACAGAACTTTCCTTTATTTACTGCTCCGCACGAACATGTCCATCCCTCTTCCTGTACCGGTTTTGGGCTGCCACATTCCGGACAGAATTTTCCTGTAACTGTTGCGCCACATGCACACTGCCAGCTATCTGCTGCCGGCTTTGGCTCTGGTTTCTTTGAACCACATTCCGGACAGAACTTTCCTGTAACTGTTGCGCCACATGTACACTGCCAGCTGTCCGCTGCCGGTGCTGCCTGTGGAGGCGGAGTCTGTGCTGCTTGCGCCGCCTGTCTTTCAAGCTCTTCTCTTCGTCTTGCTTCCTCTTGCTGGGCTCCCATTGCAAATAAATTCTGGGCATTCATTCCGCCACCTGCATTCATAGCCATACCCATACCGATAAAGCCATTCATAGCACCGCCTTCGTTGCTTGCTGCTGCTTTCATCGCATCTGCCTGAGCGCCTACCATAGTTGCTGCTGCCATTGTTGGATTCTGAAGCATTGCTGTACGCTGTGCCTGTTTGATCAACTCTGCATCTTCTTCCGGAAGTGTCACCGAACCAAGTGCAATACTTACTACCTTCAGTCCACGAAGCTCACTCCATTTTGCTGACAATGTTTCATTCATAGCATTTTCCAGCTCTGTAGTATGATTTACAATTTGATTCGGACGCAGCTCCATATCAGAAAGCCGTCCAAATGCCGGCTGCAAAGCACTGATAAACTCTGTTTTTAACTGTCTGTCAATTTCTTCTCTCGTATACTCATTCTCCACATTACCGCACACATTTGTGTAGAACAACAACGGGTCACTGATTCGGTAAGAATAAACACCTGAACATCGTACTGCTACATCAATATCCAGACCTATCTTAGAATCTACAACACGGAACGGAATCGGATTTGGCGTACCGAATTTATTATCAATCAACTCTTTTGTATTAAAATAATAAACACGCTGATCTTTACCTGTATCGCCGCCAAATGTAAATCGTTTTCCGATTGTTGCAAATGTCTTTGAAATACTATCTTCAAGATTACCGGAGAAAATACTTGGCTCTGTAGATGTATCATATGTAAACTGTCCGGATTCTGCACATATCTCTACTACTTTTCCCTGTTCTACAATAATCATACACTGACCATCTGCCACAGCGATTCCACTACCATTTGTAATAATATTGTCATTGCCTTTTTTATTAGAAGAACGAGAACTCGTCTGCTTCTGTCCTTTCCTCACCATGACATTTTTATCCATTGCTTCACAATAGAAAAACTCTTTCCATTGATCTGCCATTGTTCCGCCTACCGCTCCTGCAACTGCTTTAATAAGTCCCATACCTATATCTCCTTCCATAGAATAATTCGCCTATTATTATCTTACACTTATAATAAGTTGAAATCCACATAATTTCACTATCACTTATGCTAGTAAGTGAATTTTGATAACCAAAAAAGAAACGCCGGTGCAAAATCTGCACCGGCGTTGAGCCTTTCTACCTATTTATATTGTCACACTCTTTTTATCTTATTCATAATTATTAAGTATCCTTGTACAAGCAAATCAGTTACTATCAGCACTATAACCGACCATATCAAACACTCTTTTACATTAAATCCGGAAAATGCAGCGAAACCACAAATCACATAATACACACCGATATGCACTGCATATATCTTAGATATTTGTTTTGAATAATAACACAATTTGTTATATCCAAATTTCCATTTTTCTATCATCGGCATAATCCAAAATGCAATTGCAAATACAAACATGATACTGCAAAAGCTTCCGACTACTTTTGCCAGTCCCGGCGTTCTGTACTGTTCAATCATATAGTTAAAAAATCTATCAACTGTAGGGTGTGTCATTATGCAGCATGCAAACCATATCACTGCTATAATTCCACATATTATACCACTCTTTTTATAAAAATCTCCTTTTTCATCTTCAGGAACTCTTCTGATCACTTTTCCAAAAACATATCCTAAAAATACATAACTCAAATACGGAAAGAAACAAAAGCTTGTTTCACCTTTTCCTCCAAACGTCATATCCAAAATCCAGTTAAGTACCTGATTTTCAGAAACCAACATCTTTGTAAATGGTGATACGATTCCTACTATTACAGCACTGATTACATATCCACTGATCTTTACATTTAATTTTCTATATATCGCAAGCACAAGATAACACATACCTGATATAAAAAATATATTTACAAATGTAAGTGCTGCATACATGTTTTGTGCATATAATTCTCTGCTGCCTGCGACTTCTCCTGTAATCATATTTCTAATATTGAAACTAATTAACAAAGCTGCTGCATAACATAAATTACTTAATCCCTGATACAATAACAGTCTCACACCATTTTTAACCATATCTTCAGGCTTAGAATGTCGTGTAAAAACACTTCCAAATCCCATAGTAAATAAATATAAGCAAGCACCTGTCGGCATAAACAGTGTAAACATAATTTTATGTACATTCGATTCTGCTGCTTCCACGCCTGCTATTGTCTGAAATGAATGTATAAATACTATCATGATCATTAGGAAACCTTTTACCAGATCAAGTTCCCGCTGTCGTCCTGTGTTCACTTCTCTGTCCTGTAAAGATAACATATTTCTCACCTCTTTCACTGTTGTACCTATTATTAGTGCATCATATTTATCGTTATATGCTTATACAAACAGTTTATCATTGAGGCATCCGTTGTTCAATTCTGTTTTTATTTTTGTAAAACGCATTTTTTCAAAAAGAAATAAACTCAATCTATTTGCCAGTAAATGCAATTATCACCGCCTCATAAGGACGCAATATATTTCCTTCTCTTTCGTCCTCATAATTCCGGATCCAGACTTCCCCGGCTTTCCACTCCTCAAGCAATGGGCAGCTAACTTCCTCATCCGTAAAGTTTGTACATACCAGCATCTTTGTATGCTCATCTGTTCTCGTATAGGCGAAAATTCTCTCATCTTCCGGCAGAAGAAGTTCAAATTTTCCATTCACGAATACTGCATTTTCTTTTCTTAAACGAATCAGCTTCTGATAATAGTAAAATACCGAATTTTCGTCTTCCAGTGCCTCTTTGGCATTGATTCTGGTATAATTTGGATTCACGGCAAACCATGCTTCTCCTGTTGTGAATCCTCCGTTCTCATCCCCGCTCCACTGCATCGGAGTACGGGCATTATCACGGCTTCTTGCGTAGATAGACTGCATGATTTCTTCTGGCTGATATCCTTTTTCCAGACGCTCTTTGTACATATTCAATGTCTCAATATCTTCATATTCCTCAATGCTGTCAAACTGCACATTCGTCATTCCCAGCTCTTCTCCCTGGTAAATGTAAGGAGTTCCCTGCATTCCATGAAGCATTGTCGCCAGCATTTTTGCCGACTCTTTTCTGTATTTTCCGTCATTTCCCCAGCGCGACACAATTCTAGGAAGATCATGGTTATTCATGAACAGACTGTTCCATCCTACCTGATATAAAGTATTCTGCCACTTTGCAAGGCATTTTTTCAGCTTTACCAGATTCAATGGAATCGTGTCCCATTTTTCCTTTCCTTCTTCCTGATCAAGCATAATGTGCTCAAACTGGAAAACCATGGAAAATTCACTTCCATCCGGATTACTATATTTCTTTGCAATTTCCGGTGTTGCTCCCCAGGCTTCTCCTACAGTGATCATGTCGCCCTTCTGAAATGTTTCCCTGCTTAATTCACGCAGAAATTCATGCAACTTTGGTCCATTATTTGTGATCTTAAGATCTGGCTCTTTTGCAATCTGATCAATTACATCCAGACGAAATCCGCCTGCCCCTTTTTCCATCCACCAGAGAATCATATCATAGAGTTCTCTTCTCACTTTCGGATTCTCCCAGTTCAGATCCGGCTGTTTCACTGAAAATTGATGAAAATAATACTGTCCCAGTTCCGGAACCCACTCCCATGCCGGTCCGCCGAATACAGAATTCATATCGTTTGGATAAACGTCTTCTTCTCCGTCACGCCACACATAATAATCATGATACGGATTGTCTTTACTTTTCTTTGCTTCCAAAAACCATCTGTGTTCATCAGAAGTATGATTCAATACAAGATCCATCATAATTCGGATTCCGCGTTTCTTTGCCTCCGCAAATAACTGTTCCATATCTTCCATTGTTCCGAACATTGGCTCAATATCTTGATAATCTGAAATATCATATCCATTGTCATCCTGTGGAGAACGATACACCGGTGAGAGCCAGATTGCATCTATTCCAAGTTTTTTCAAATAATCCAGTCTGCTGATAATTCCTGGAATATCACCTATTCCATCTCCGTCCGAATCTTGAAAGCTTTTCGGATAAATCTGATATACAACTGCATTTTTCCACCATTTATTCTTATTTTCCATACTCAATTTCGATATCTCACCGGCAGATTATCTGGTTCTACCGGGATATCCTCTCCTTTCTTTATATTCTCTAAATTCTACGAATGAGTGTTCCGTTCACACCAAGTATCTCTCCATCAAATTCTCGGGCAAAAAGAATTTTTCCATTCCCTTTTACTTTTATTTCTTCCTCCGATGCATTTAATAGAACCTCAATTTTATTACCTTCTTCATCTAATTTTATATATTCTACACATCGATCATTTTTGTACGTATCCGGAAAATGGAAATGCGGGCTTCTGCACATTTTCTCGTTTCTTCTAAGCATGATCAGTTTCCGCATCATTGCAATTTTTTCCTGATTCTCTTTGCTTTCGATCTCACTCCATGGCATACATCTTCTACAATCCGGGTCATGTGCACCTTCCATCGCAATCTCTGTTCCGTAGTAAATGCAAGGACTTCCCGGAAGTGTGAAGAGAATTGCAAGCTGCTGATAGAATTTATCCAGATTATGAAAACGGTTCATAAGCCTCTCCGTATCGTGGGAATCCAGCAGATTGAAGAGTACATCGTTATTCTGCTGCATATACATAGTATAGCAACGATTTACCATATATTCAAACCCCTCTTTTTTCATCGTTTTATCTAGAAAAAAGTCATGGATTCCACTGAGCAGCGGGTAATTCATAACGGAATCATATTCATCTCCTTGCAGCCACTGGCTTGCATCGTGCCAGATTTCTCCCAACAGATAAATGTCCGGTTTTATCGCTTTTAAATGTTCTCGCATCCGCTTTAAGAACCGATGTGATACTTCATTTCCTACATCAAAACGGATTCCGTCTATATCAAATTTTTGAATCCATTCCTCGCAGACCTTGCAAAAATACTCAATTACTTCTTCATTATTCGTATTTAATTTTGGCATCGTATCTGCAAATGCGAAAGAGTAAAAGCGCCTGTCTCTTGTGTCTGCTCGTTTTCCGATCTCTTCCCAGTCTTCTATCATAAACCAGTCCGCATAACGAGAGTCTTTCCCCTGCTCCAGCACATCCATCCACGGCGCGAATTTTCTTCCGCAGTGATTAAATACTGCGTCAACCATAATACGGATTCCTTTTTCGTGCGCTTCCCTGCAAAGTGCTTTCATCATTTCTTCATTGCCGAAAGCCGGATCAATCTTTGTATAATCTGTAGTATCATATTTGTGGTTAGATTCTGCTTCCATGATCGGATTCAGATAAATTCCGGTAATTCCCAGCTCCTGAAGATACTGTAGTCTCTGACGGATTCCCTCCAGATTTCCTCCGAATTTTTCCTGATTTGTCACTGTTCCGTGATTTCTCCACGGTGTGATATCATTTCCATTCTTTTCCGGTGTCCCATTGCAAAACCTGTCCGGGAAAATCTGATACCAGATCGTATCATTCACCCATGCAGGTGTGCGGTTTATATCTGCGGGATTCATCCATGGTACAATAAAACACTGCTGCATACGGCCATCCATCTGAAGCTGCTCTTCAGTCAGGAAACCGTCTTCAAAATAATACCAGACTTCCTCTTCTGTTCTCAGTTCAAAATAATATTTACATCGTTTATATTCTGGAAGAAGCGTTGTTGTCCACCAGATTTGATAAGGCAGACGTTTTTTATAAATAATTTCCTCTCTTTTTCCTGTCCATTTTTCATTTCCACCCAGAATCCCTGCCTCATAAGGATCTCCGTAATGAATAAATACCTGTTTTACATCATACCCGGTCTTAATATTTACGATCAGCCTGTCCTCATCCAGAGGATAACTCATCTGCTCTGATGTTTTATGATATACCCCGGTAAACTCCATCTTATTATTCCTCCAATTTTTCATAAACGCGCAGGATTTCCCCTACACTCCACGCCTGTGCAAAACATCCTTTTGAAGAAACCGGAATCTCTCCATCATAAATTTCCGGAAGCTGGCCAATACATCCTTCACGCATTGCACTTTCCAACACTTCCAACTGCTTTGCCACAATCTCTTTTGCTTCTCTTGAATCTTTATTTACTTTTAGATAGGCGAAATAATATCCACCCATCGGAAAAGTCCAGACGGTTCCCTGATGATAAGCAAGATCTCTTTTTATCATCTCTCCACCATAGCTTGCATGAAACTCCTCGTCTTTTGGATCTAATGTCCGAAGTCCATAAGGCGTATACAACCTTTCAAACACTGTATCTACAATCTGTCTTTCTTTCTCTACGTCCAGCATAGTAAACGGCATAGACACTGCCCATATCTGATTACAGCGAATTTGTGTATCTGCCTTTGTTTCTGAGATTACATCCTTCAGGCAGTGTTTTTCCTCCATCCAGAATTCTCGTGCAAAAGATTCTTTCACTTTCTGTGCGAGTTCTCCATATTTCTGCTCTTCATTTTTCTTCAAAACTTCTGAAAACTTTTGCATAATACAAAGCGCATTATACCAGTAAGCATTGATCTCCACCGGTTTCCCATGTCTTGGTGTCGGAAGGATTTCTCCCACACGTACATCCATCCATGTCACCTGATCCAGCCCCGCTCCGGCACTGATAAGACCGTCTTCTTCCATATGGATATTGAAATTTGTTCCTCTCTCATAACCGGAAATAATCCTTTGCATTACCGGATACATTTC
Organism: Mediterraneibacter sp. NSJ-151; assembly: GCF_022487435.1. Taxonomy (NCBI): domain Bacteria; kingdom Bacillati; phylum Bacillota; class Clostridia; order Lachnospirales; family Lachnospiraceae; genus Mediterraneibacter; species Mediterraneibacter sp. NSJ-151. The sequence goes on from NZ_JAKVPP010000005.1 coordinate 138,578, forward strand.
CTCTACAAATTTGATGTCCTGAGTTTTTTCATAATATAACCACACGCAGTTGATAAATAATAGTGCTGCATCTACAGTATTATAAAGTGGCTCATTCTCCCCCTCTGGAAACAGATTTGGCATCAATCCATCCTTTTCATAAAATGCAAAGGTCCGCAAAATTGATTTTACACTTTCAAATCTTCCTGTGGAGATGCAGATTCCCGGAAGTGCAATCATTGTATCTCTTCCCCAATCCTCAAAAAAAGGGAAACCTGCAAGAATGGTCAATCCATCCGTAGACTCTCTGTTCGAAAGGAACTTGTCTGCACTACATACCAGTGTCTGTGCCAGCTTATTTTTTAAACCTGAAGTCTTTATAAGCTTCTCTTGATGATGGATCTGTTCTTCCTTAATTATATCAAATAATTTTTTTGCATCCATACCAATCTGACTTTCCAGCGAATAAATTACTGTCAAATCTGTCTCTTCTCCTGGCTTTACCCGTTTTTTAATCTGATACACTGCGCTTGCGGTTCCATTTTCCCGTCTTCCGTCACATTCATCATAGCGATAAAAATACGTTTCTTTCTTTTCCTGAAAGCCCTCTACTTTCCCATTTGTTTCAAAGAAAAGATCATACTTTCCATCGGTAATCTTTTGCTCTTGTCTTGAAAATATCTTATCTTCTTTCAAATCTTCCCCTTTAGGTTCAAATTGAAAAAACGGAGTTACACAGAGAACGGCCTCTTTCTGACCTCGGTTTTTCAGATGATAATTCACTGCAATCCGATTGCTGCCCTGTGCCATCGCAATCTCTTTTTCCATTTCCACTCCACTTATCAGATAATTCCATACAGGAAGAGTTTCAAAAGAAAATTCCGTAAGATAGCGATATCCTTCTTCTTTTGTTCCATCCGCAAATTCCTGAGTTGAAAAAACATATTTTGATTCTCCGATATCCAACTCCTCTTTTATACGATGAACCATATTTACTCTGTGATTTGGAGCTTTCGCACATGCCATGAATACTGAATGATCATTTCTTGCCACAGCTCCTGTCATCGTAAGCGAAGAAAAACCTCCCAGACCATTGGTTAGTAAATAGCAATTTTCAAGTCCTCTCTCCAACGTTTTCCAATCCTGTCTTCCATAAATCCATTTCATGCACCACTCCTCCTTAATCATTATTTACGTCCAAGTATCAACACGCTCTGCGGTGCGGCTTCTATCTGTCTGTCTACACAAGTTCCTTTTTCCCAGCACCAGCTGTCATCCGCATTGCTTAAAATTTCCCAGCCATCATTCAAAAATTTTGCTTTATAACTACTTTTTCTTGCATTATAAATTATTTTCACCTGGCTCCATCTTGCTTTTTTATCATTGAGCACAGTATATCCTACTACGTCTTTTTCTTTCCACATATCCGTAATTCGTTTATAACTGTCTTTTGATTTGTCACAAAGCCCAGAAAGCTGTTTGCGAAGTGCGATCAGCCCCTGATAATAATGAACCAGTTCCTTGTTTTCCCATGCCTTTTCCCAGTCGAGACGGTTTAGAGTGATCGGTGCCTTAAAGGTATTATCCTGTCCATCTTTTGTACGGGCAAATTCTTCTCCTGATAAGAAAAACAATGTTCCCTGACAAGTCATATAAACTGCCGCTGCCATTTTATTCAGCCTCATACATTCATTTTCCTCTACGACTGTCTCTTTTAATTTATCCCATAATGTATGATTGTCGTGTGCCGATACATAGGTAACAATCTGCGAAGGTGCTTTCACATTTTCAAAACCTTCTGCTTGATAAGGATTTGCACACCACGCTGTCACACTTGCAAGCATTTCATCTTCTTTTCCTTCTGCGCCGTTTATAAACCCTGCTTCCTTTGCACGTAGTGCAGAACCTTTGATTCCATCTCGGGTGCTGTCACAAAAAGCCCCGATATTTTCATCCAAAAGTCCGATATTTTCTTTTGCTGCCAGTTTTCTGCCGCCTTCTACTGCCGACTGATCTGCTGCCCAAGGTTCTCCGTAAATAATCTTCTTTCCTTTTCCGTATCGCTGATCCAGTTCACTTCGGATCCGATTCATCAGATCTACATCCAGAAGTCCCATCAGGTCAAAGCGGAATCCGTCAATATGATATTCCTCTGTCCAGTAAAGCACCGACTTCAGAATGTATTTTGCACACATCTCTCTTTCACTTGCCACATCATTCCCACAGGCAGAGCCGTCAGATGCTGTTCCATCTGGAAATACCCGGTAAAAATACCAAGGTACAGTTCTCTGAAACCAGGAATCTAATGAATAAGTATGATTGTAAACCACATCCATAATCACACCAAAACCAGCTTCATGAATTGCCTGAATCATCTCTTTCATTTCTCTGATTCTCACCTCTCCATGTCTGGCATCTGTCGCATAGGAGCCCTCTGGCACATTGTAATTAACCGGGTCATATCCCCAATTGAATTCCGTATCCTCCCCCGCTTCATTTACAGAACCATAATCGTACATCGGCATAATCTGGATGTGTGTCACCCCGAGTTCCTTTAAATAATCCAACCCGGTCGGATGAATTCCGTCCTCGTTCAAAGTCGTATGTCTGCATGTAAATGCTTTATATTTTCCGCGATATTCCTCCGGAAACCCACCTGCTTTATCCCATGAAAATTCTTTTACATGAAGTTCATAGACAATTCGCTCCGGTCCTTCTTCTGGTGCCTGATCTTTTTCCCAGCCTTTTGGATTGGTCTTTTTCAGATTCACTGCCATGCTGCGCAATCCATTAACTCCGCATGCCTTTGCATATGGGTCTGCTGATCGGACTTCTTCGTCATCGCGGGTAATCAGATAATCATAATAAACGCCGTGAAGTTCTTCTTTACTCTCCCAACTCCACACACCTTTTTCTTCTTTTTTCATCAGAATCTGCTCGTATGCATTTCCTCCATCCCCTGTCTGATACAGGTTTAAACTAACGCATTCCGCCTGTGGTGACCACAGACGGAATGTCGTTCCTTCTTCTGTACATTCTACGCCAAGATTATTTCCCTCATAAATATAATTTTCAAGAAATTCTTTTGTAGAGTAATATTTTTTTAATTCTATTTTATCTTTCATCGTCTTCCTTATCCTTTCACTGCACCTGATACGCCATCTACATAGTATCTCTGCATGAACAAGAAGAGAATTGCGATTGGGATTGAAATCAGAACTGCCCCAGCCGCAAAACTGGTGTACCAGCTGTCAATGTATTCTTTTTCCAACATTTTCCAAAGTCCGATTGCTATCGTATACTGGTCTGAATTTGCTCGGCAGATTACCTTCGCAAAAATGAAATCGAGCCACGGAGCCATAAAAGATGTCAGTACTGTATATACAATGATCGGCTTACTAAGTGGCAGTGTAATTCTACTGAAAATCTGCCATCTGGTACATCCATCCAAAAGTGCAGCCTCATCAATCGCAACCGGAATCGTATCAAAGAATCCTTTTGCAATCTGGAAGCCCAGTCCCGCGCCACCAGAATAACACAAAATCAGAGCCAGCTTAATCAGACTTCCTTCTGTAAGCCCCATCGCCTTTAAAATAAAGTACACAGCGATCATGGACATAAATCCCGGGAACAGACCTAAAATCATTGCCATGTTCATATATGGTTTTCTCATTTTAAATTTCAGTCTGGACAAACAGTAGGAAACTGCCAGCACATAAAATGCTGATAAAATACAGGAACAGATTGCGATAAACAGCGTGTTCATAAACATCTGTGGGAAATTTAAAATGGATGTATCAGTAAATAATTTTATATAATTGTCAAGCGTAAATGCTTTCGGGAAGAAGGTTGATACGTAAGAGCCTTTTTCCGCACGGAAGCTCGTCAGGATTACCCATGCAATTGGGAAAAGCCAGATAATTGCCAACACCGCAAGAACAATATGTACGATCGTATTGTTGATCATTTTCTTCTTTTTTGCAGATTGTAATTTCTTTCCTGCCATGATTAAAATCCTCCTTCTTCTTTATAGGATTTACTGTTACGGTATGTGAAAAGTGCACCAATTGCCAGAATGATAAAGGTCATGATTCCAATTACCGCACCAATGTTATAGTACTGTTTGTCAATTGTCAGTTTATAGAGCCATGTAACAAGAAGGTCTGTCTTACCTGCAGTTGAAGAAAGGTTTGTTACCGGATCCCCTCCTGAAAGAAGATAAATGACATTGAAGTTATTGACATTTCCTGTAAAGGTTACAATCAAATATGGTGTTGTCACATACAGCATGTACGGCAGTGTAATCTTGGTAAATGTCTGAAATGCATTTGCACCATCTACTTTTGCAGCTTCATAAAGTTCTTCTGGAATGTTCTGAAGCACTCCGGTCAGCTGAAGCAGAGTATACGGCACACCTACCCAGATATTGATGATGATAACAGTCACTCTCGCCCATGTCGCATCTGTAAAAAATGGAAGGCTTGCATCACTTGCAATCAGTCCTACATTTCTAAGGAGTACGTTGATTGCCCCTTCCGGCTGTAACATAGTACGCATGATCAAAATGGATACAAACATCGGTACTGCACAGGAAAGAACAAAACAGAATCTCCAGAATCCTTTTGCTCTTGTTCCCTTTCTATTGATCAGCAGGGACAGAATCATTCCGAAAATATAGTTGCTGAAAGTTGCAAAAAATGCCCAGATAATTGTCCATCCAAGAACCGACCAGAAAGTACTTCCAAGAATACTTCCTGAATCAAATAATGTCTTGAAGTTATCAAGTCCTACCCAGTCAAACAGCATCAGATGGTTTCCGATACGGCTGTAATTAGTAAATGCCATACAAATCATGAATACCAACGGAAGTACAGTAAATACAAAGATGAATGTTGTCGGTGGTGTCATAAATAAACGGTACAGATTCTCATGCAGAAGAGACTTCAAATCTTCTGCAAATGTATTCACATGCATTCCTGCTTTCTGAAGACACTCTGCTTTATATGCACTTTTCAGGGTTCCTCTCCATACCAAAATCATAAGAATCGTCAGCAGGATTGTCGTCACCCCATAAAGTAGAATCAGAACGGACTGATCTCCTTTTGTGTAAAGATAAATTTGCTTTGCTTCATCCCACACCTCTTGCTGCTGCACGGTTCCAAGTGTCCGAAGACCGCCTATAAATCCGATTCCATTTACCGCCATAAAGACGATGTAGGCAATTTCAATTGCCAGATACAAAAGACCTTTGATAATCTGACCGTGTACGATGTTTCCAAATCCCATCAGGACCATGGAAAGCTTAGTCTCTAATCCACCTTTTTTCACTGCATTTTTGCAGGTATATGGCGTTGGAAATTCATTGATTTTTTTCTTAAATATACTCATTCCGCTTACCTCTTAATTGATTCCATTGCTGTTCATTGCTTCGTTCATTTCTTCCGTCTGTTCTTTAGCATTTTCATGTGTCACACTCTTGTTACGAATTCCTTTTCCCATATTCTCAACCGGTGTCCAACAGTTACTCATGGATGCCACGAATGGCTGAAGTATGGATGTATTGTTAAAGGTATCATTCTGTGCCTGAACAAGAGGATCGGATGCAATATCCTTTTCTTTCAAAAGTTCTGTATTACATGGAATCACGGTTCTCATCTCGTAGTGTGCTCTCTGTGCATCACTTCCTCCCAGATAAACAGCAAGTGCAACTGCCTGTTCCATATATTCACTATGTGCATTAACTCCGATTGCCTTTGAACCGGCATATGCAAGCATCTGCTTCTCTTGTCCGTTAATTGTATAGGTCGGAAGCGATGACACTCCCATATTATCTCCAAGTGCTTCTTTTATTGCATTTGCATCCCACGATCCGGTAAACATTGCCTTTACACTGCCATCACGAAGTCCTGCAAGTCCTGATCCATCTGCGTCAATTTTAAAATTTGGATTTGCTGCCAGATCAATTGCATAATTGGTTGCATCCACTGCCTTTTCTCCTGCAAAATCAACTCCTTTTGACTCGTCTGTTCCATCTCCAAACAAGGTGCATCCATTTCCCAGATAGAACGCCGGAAGATACCATGAATTAGTAAATGGGAAGGATACTGTTCCTTTTTGCAGCATCGTATCCAGATTTTTCACATCTTCTTCTGAAAACACTGACTTATCATAAAACATATACCAGGTATTGGTTGTAAACGGAACCCCGTAAAGTTCTCCGTCAACCTTCAACGAATCTAGAAGTTCCTTCGAGTTGGTTGATTCAATCTCTTCCTTATATTTCCCACCAAATTTTGCTACTGCATCCGCATCTGTAAGCGATGTGATCCTATCATTTGCATACATAAATACATCTGCGCTTGCTTCCGGATCCTGTGCCACCTGATCTGCGGCAGTCGCTTCGTCAGCTACTCCATAGACAAATGTAATATCCCACTCCGGATGCTCTTTTGCAAAATTGTTACACATTGTCTGAAGCCATTCACCACTGTCTTTTGACTGATCTTCCGATGGAGACCATACCATCAGTCTGACTTTTTCTGACCCTTTATCCGCCGTACTGCTCCCACATCCGGTTAGTCCTGCTGCCACCAGAGCTACAGTCATGATTCCTGTTAGAAATGTTGCCAGTCTTCTTTTCATCATCTTTCTCCCTTTCGCTTCTTTGTTTCGTATTGTTTCGTTGAACTCAATATACGTCTTTTTCAATTTTTCGTCAATCTTTTTTCAATCCACTACTTATTTTTTGTCATTTCTTACATTTTTTCACCTTGTTTTTTGTGCATTATTTTTTATTTTCCCGTTTTCGAAACTTGTCTAAACTTTTATTTTTCTTATAGTTCATTGCTTTTTACCATATCATTGTATATAATAAAATAAGATTTATTTTCCTACTTCATGAAAGGATCACATATTATGACTACAATCCAAGATATTGCTGATAAGATGAACATTTCCAAGAGTACTGTATCCAAAGCACTCAATGATGCACCTGATATCAGCGAAACTTTACGGAAACAGGTTTTAGAAACTGCTGTAGCCCTCGGTTATACTAAACTACGTCGTTATAAGAAACCCGTAAAAAAAATCTGTATTATAACAGAAAAAGAGAATATACAATACGAAGAGCCACATCATTTTGCCTATGACATTCTGCTTGGTTTTCGCCAAATGGCTGAACCAGCCGGTTTTGATATTGAAATCGTACCTGTGGACGTTCAGATGCAACGGAACCAACATTATGATGTTTTTATGTTGGAGCATAATTACGTAGGAGCTTTTGTAATCGGCTTTTCCTTGAATGACCCTTGGATTCAGGATTTTAAAACCAGCCACACTCCTGCCGTGCTTTTCGATAACTATATTATCGGGAATCCCTCTACTGCTTATGTAGGTATTGATAATGATGAGGGAATGGAACTTGCTGTCTCTTATCTTGCCGGACTTGGTCATCGTAAGATTGCCTATCTCAGCGGTTCTCTTGGCTCTCAGATTCTTCAGATACGACATGCAGCCTTTCTCCGTGCCATGCACCAGCATGGACTGAAGACTTCTTCTGATTCTACCGGCTGCTCTTATTATTTGTCTGAATGTATGGAAAAGCACCTGCCACGGTTTCTGGAAAAAGGAATGACTGCTATCATCTGTAGCCAGGACACTCTTGCCAATGCAGCCCTTATCCAGTGTCAACAACTAGGATACAAGGTGCCTGAGGATATCAGTATTATTGGATTTGATGATATTCCGATTGCAGCATATACATCTCCTCCATTGACTACAATCAGACAAGATCGGCTTGAACTTGGAAAAAGCGGTTTTTTTGCACTATCAAGTCTACTTAACAACATTTCAATCAGCACATTTTTATTGCATGCGCAGCTAATTGAACGGAAATCTACAGGGGAAGTACCTGTGACATCATAATATTTATCTGGTTATTTTTATACAAAAAGGGCTAGGAAACTCTCTTTTGCTTGTTCCCTAACCCTTTTGGATAGCATCTTTTATATTTTTTCAAATCCTATTCCATCCATGTACTTGGCTTATTTTTTTATATTTTAACGGAGAAACTCCGTATGTTTTTTTGAAGATTCTGATAAAATAGCTTACATTCTGATATCCACTCTGCATTGCAATCTCTGTAACAGGAGTATCCGTATCTTGTAACAGCTGTTTTGCATATTCTAATCGTAAATGTGTTATATATTGCGAGAGTGTAATATGAAAATGTTCCTTAAAATATCGCGATATATATTTTTCTGAAAGATGAAACAGCTCACCAAATTCTTTCAACGATATCTTTTCTTTAAAATTCTGCTGTATATATGAAATCATTTCTTTTTCTACAGTATTTCTCCCACTTTTATCATTTTCGATCACAAAGCCCTTCTCCCACATTTCAAGAATAAATTGTAAAAGAATTCTTTTTGTCTTTATCTGAGCAGTTATTTCGGACTCAATTTTCTTATTTTTTGCCATATGTGTCTCAACCAACTGCTCACACAGTTCTTTTGCTGTATCTTTTACTCTTGGTCCTATCATCAGATGACCATTTTTTAGCGGCTTCAGTAATTTATCATCTAACATATCATTTATGCAAAAAGATATGTATTCTACCGGAAAAAGGAAAGTAAAATAATCTACTGTACCAGTCTGTGAACCCATGAAATGCAGATTACCCGGCGACACTACAAAAGCATCCCCGGGAGTTCCAATATAATTTTCTCCTGATATACTTACAGTCAAAAAACCACTTTTTACATATATAATTTCTAGTTCATCATGCCAATGTACCGGTATCTGAAATGATCGTCCCCCATTTTTTATATGATATGTACTAAACGGATCATCCTTTGTACCGTGTGGTTTATTTTCTTTTAATTCAAAGTACATAATCTCTCCTATACTTCTACAAGACCTTTACTTTTCCATTTTCCACTCTTCCATCTAAGTACCATTCCCACAGCTCTCGCACATTCGTCACCTGCCATAGCAATATATGCTCCTACAGCCAGAAGTCCCATGTGTATTCCGAGAAAATAGGTTCCGCCAACTGCAAACAAATACATAAATATCGCACCTAATATAACCGGAAAAAGTGCGTCTCCGCTCGTTTTTAACGCCTGCCCATATACAAGGTTTGTTACCCTTCCAAGTTCAAGAAATATATCTACTATTAACAACTTTACCACAAGATTTATCATCTGTGAATCATCAGTGAATATATGCACGATAAAATGTCCGGCAAATGCAAAGGTCACGGAAAAGCATGTCGCTGTGATGATACCATATATCGCAGCTTTTCTCGTCCCCCTGTTACATTCCTCAAACTCTTTTGCTCCAATTCTCCAACCGGTCATAATTGCATTTGCCTGAGCAAGGGCAGCTCCCACACAATATGAGAAATTTGCAATCTGTACAGCATATGAACGAGCTGTAACATTCATTCCATCCACATCCATCTGATTCATAAAACGCACTATAAATGTCATTGCGATGTTGTAAAGTGCTGTTTCAAGCGCAGAAGGAAAACCAATCTTAACAATCTGCGCAAATATCTTTCTTGATGTAATTCGCTCAGGACTCTGCTTTGCTTTTATAAGTACAGCCCCCATGCCGGCTACAATAATAAGATTTACAACTCTCGAAATAACCGTGGCAACAGCAACTCCCATCACACCCCAGTTGAATGCAAATAAAAATACTGAATTAAGTATTATATTGAGAACATTTCCAACAACAGTTCCTATCAAAGAATGTTTTGTATATCCAAACACTCTCAAATAACTGGAGAAAATAGGAATCAGTGCATTTAAAAAACATGCGCCGCCAACAATTCTAAGATATATTTCAGCCGGCTCAAGCAAAGCCGGAGCAATACTTACGATTCTAAGTATCCCACCAGAAAAAGTAGCAAGAACGACAGACATTACGATACCTATCAATGCGTTGAATATAAGTCCAAGTTGTCTTGCCTGATATGCTATCCCCGGTCTTCCGGCTCCGATATTTTGTGACATAACGGCTATCATACCCGATGATATTACTCCAAACATAATAATAAAAACACCTATATATGTATTTGCTGTTCCCACTGCTCCTACAGCCTGATCACTTACAGATGATAGCATAAGCGTATCAACCATACCTGAAAGCATATAAAATAAAGTTTCTAAGCATATTGGCACAGATAGCTGTGTTAATGTTTTTCTTTCCGCTGCCATAGTTTTTCTCCTCACATACAATTCAAGAATACCATATCAATAATACGATATATTTCTATGTAATTCTTGTATAATATCATGTGAAAATTGCACTATTTCTACTTTATCTTAAAGAGCACTGGGACATATTTAGATATTCCATAATCTTCAACAATACTGGTTATTCTAGCGCCTGCATCCTTTGATGAAGCACCACATAAGAAAACCCTTTCATCAGCAGTTCCATAATCCAACACGATAAAACGATCATGGAATATACCTCATCTGCACTACTGAATTTTGCATTAAACATGAGCCACTTATCATCATCGTCTGAAACAAAGCTGTTCATCATATCAGCCAACTCAGATTTTGTCACAACATCCTTCAAGCCTTCTGAACATCTGAAATCTGCTTTTCAATAGATATCATATCTGAGTTAATTTTGTTAATTTCTATTCTGTTGTTAGCAGTTTCCATGCTTAACTGAAGTATTTCCCGCTGACCTATTAAATCACGATTTTCTAAAATGTAATCTTTCATTCTTTTGAAGGTTCTCACCAATGCAATGCTTTGTCTTGCTGCAAGTTCTCCTTTTAGTACCGTCATTAACATGTATACACCTTGTTCCGTAAAAACGTAAGGATTGCTGCGGGATTTGCTGCTTATATTTGCGGTCACAAATTGTGACCGCAAATATTTAACTTCATTATCAGATAATTGAAACATCATATCATTCTGAAATCTTTCTATATTTCTTTTTACCTGCTGATTAAAAGCCTTAAGTTCATATCCATATTCAGCAAACTGGCCTATTCCTCTTTTTTCTTCATTTTGTCATAATATGCTTTATACCTATAAATCGTCCTCTCACTGACATTGTTCCTCTTCGCAATTTCTATCATCGTCATACCGCTCTCATACCCAACAACAAAATCATTATAAATTGCCCTCCACTTGGCGTTATGTTTCTGACGACCGCTTAATTTACGATTTCTGTAATACTCCAATTCCTCCCGAAGTTCTACATTCTCTTTTTCCAACTCCTCAATTCTTTTTAATGCCTCTTCAAGTGTTACAGATTTCTCCATTACCCTGTCCTCCATCCATGTCATTCTCATTTTGTCTATATTATAAATATCGGTGTTTCTTTAGTCAATCCGATTATGTCATGTTGTATTATTTTTTACAAGTCTTACCCAATTCATTTTTGGCTTTGATCTCTTTCTGGACTTGAATCTTGGAAATCTTTGCAAACACTCGAAAAAATTCTTATACGCAGTACAGGCATCTTTGATTGCCTGTTTGGTTACATTATTTGAAATATTCAGCAATCTTGCATATTCTTCAGAATATCTAAGCTTTGTAAATTCTTTTCTGAGTTCTGAATCTGAAATGATCATGTATAGAATAATATTTACTCAAAGTATCAACTCCCTTAAGTAAAAAAATAGCTGCTGATGCTTTCGCACCAACAGCCATTGCTTAAGTTCGATATTATTATGAAGTTATTTCTTTTCATCCTGTTCTTCAATATATTGAAATACCTTTTTCTCCAGCTACATATTTAGCATAAACTTCTCGTTCATCCGCCAAATAAATCATTCGTTCTTTTAATTTCTTTTTCGTCGGAGTGTACGCAATGAGCCATAACCGTCTTGCTGTCTCTTCCAAACAACCCAATCTTGAAAGTTTTCCTGCTTATATCCTTGTTAAAAATAGAGGGATTTTTACAGCCCCGAGTTTGTTCATATACATTCATTATTTCTGCATAAATTCAAACACTGCCTCTTTCGTCGGAATCGCAGGGATTCCACCTCTCTTTTGCACACACAATCCAGCAACTGCATTTCCCAAAACAGCACACTTTTTGATTTCTTCCCATTCCATTTTTTCAACATTCTTATTCATAGAAAGAATACTGCATAATACGCCTCCCCAAAATGAATCACCTGCCCCAGTTGTGTCGACCGCATGTATCTGAAATGCTTTGATGATTTCTTTTCTGCTTTTTGTTGCCATAAGAACGCCCTGTTCTCCCAATGTAATGGCAACCAGCTTTGGTCCCATGGCAAGAAGTTGATCTGCAGCCTGCTCATAACTTTTCGCCTCTGTCAACAGAGTACTCTCTTCATCCGATACCTTCATGACATCTACCAATTCTATGACAGATTTCATTTTTTTCACTGCATCCTCTTTGCTCTTCCAAAGAGACGGGCGATAATTCGGATCATAGGAAATAAGTGCACCCGCTGCTTTTGCCATTTTTACCGCTTCAATCGTTGTACTTTCTGCCGGTTCATCTGTCAGCGATAATGGTCCAAAATGAAAAATTCTACAACCTGAAATTAATGTCTGATCCAGTTCTTCTTTTTTTAACTGTGTATCTGCACCCGGTTTTCTTGCAAAAGAAAAATTTCGTTCTCCATTTTCACCGATTTCCACAAATGCCAACGTTGTAAAACACCCCGGGTCTTCAACAATAGCATCTGTATTGATTCCTTCCTTTTGCAATGTCTTCTTTAAAAATTTACCATGCATATCGTTTCCAACTTTTCCAATAAAAGATGTGCGATACCCAAAGTGACTTGCAACGGTTAGAAGATTTGCCGGAGCACCGCCGGGATTCTGTTCGAACAATTTTCTCCCATCCTGACTGTGTCCTGCTTCTGTAAAATCAATCAGCAATTCTCCCAATGCCACGATATCAACTTTTTCTTCCATTTTTCAGTTCCTCCACAATCTCGTTATAACGTTTTTTATTTAACCGGTAGAAAAATAATACAACCGCAGTCACAATCCACAGTGCACCTGGAATCGTCGTAAATGCATGTTTCATAATTGAAAGTACAATTGCATTTTGTGTCTGATTTGCAATATAACCATATTTTCCAAGTAATCCTGCTAAAAGTGCTGTTCCAACTGCCATTCCGATTTTATTTCCAAGTGAAATAAATGCATACTGAAAACCATCATTTCTAAGTCCGGTTTTCCACTCCCCATATTCCACACAGTCTGGAATAATTGCATAGATTGCGGTATTAAATCCAGAGAAAAAAAACTGTGTGAGACCAGATAATGCATAAAAAATAGCCGGTGATTCTTTGGCATTGAAGAAAAACATAGACAACATGGAAATTCCTGTAAATAAAGCAAAGAGAGATGCTGTTCTTCCTTTGTTATTCAACTTGCGGAATAATGGTTGAAAACAGGCTGCCCCGATGATAGAAGGAATAATGATGCACATCGAATAAGTTGTGTAGTAGGAGGCATTTCCTTCCACATATGTAAAATAATACAGAATATCTGCGTTTCTACCATACAATGTAAATCCAAATAATATCTGTCCTGCCAATGCAAGAAGATATGGTCTGTTCTGCATGACTGCTTTCAACTGTATCTTTACAGAAATTTTTTCTTTTTCCGGAGTAATCACTGCCTCTTTCGTCTTCGCAAAGCAGAAGAAATGACAGGCTGTAAAAATACATCCATATATGACCGCAACCGTCAGATATCCTGTCTTTGCACTATGACTGCCGAATTTACTGAGCAGTGGAACTGTGATAATATTTAACACACCAATTGCAATCATCGCTGCAACCGAACGGGATGTATTTATTTTTGCACGTTCATCAATATCCTGTGTCATAGCACCACACAAGGTTCCATATGGAATATTCACACAGGTATACCCTAAAACCAACAGACAATATGTAATTACCATATAAATGATCTTTCCATTTTGCGGCCAGTCGGGTCTTGCCCAGAATGTCATAACAAGAAGAATCGCTGTGATTGGTGCCGCTACTAACAGCCATGGACGGTACCGTCCCCATCTCGATTTTGTTTTATCTGTAAGTCCCCCGACGATTGGATCATTGATTGCATCCCAGAATCTTGAAAAAAGCATAAGTGCTGACACAGCCGCCATACTGATTCCGAATACGTCTGTATAAAATATCATCAGAAAATTACTGACGAACATCCAGCTGAAATTACATCCAACATCACCAAACCCATATGCAATCTTACTGATCAGCGGTACTTTTCCATTTTTGTTTTCGCTTCCCATATACACTCCTTATTTTTCACTGACGTTGATAATTACTTTCATCGTTGTCTCGCGGTTATCATCAATATACTGGTATGCCTTCAGATAATCTTTAAAAGCAAATGTCTTTGAGATGAGCGGTTTCAAATGAACTTTGCCCTCATTTACCAGTCTGATTCCATCTATATAATCATCATGGCGGTACATCATCGTGCTCTTAATGTCAAGTTCGTGGTCATTTGCCACTGCAAGATCTACTTCTGCCATTCCTGCAAAAACAGCCACCAATACGATCGTACTTCCTTTTCTTGCATATTTAATTGCCTGTCCCATTGTGATATTGTTTCCAGCACAGTCGTAGATCACATCCGCCTTGTCCGGTCCAAATGCTTCGATCATTGCCTCACCAAAGTCTTTATTTTGGGTATTCACACACACATCAATTCCACATTCTTTTGCTTTTGCCAGTCTAAGATCACTGATATCTGTGATCAGTACTTTCGCTGCCCCCATTCCTTTTGCTGCCTGTGCCACGAGATTTCCAATCGGTCCTGCTCCAAGGACTGCAATATTCATGCCAGCCACATCGCCTATCTGTTTTACACCATGAACTGCCACAGCAAGAGGTTCGATCATAGCGCCTTCTTCATAGGACATATCTTCTGGAATAGGTGTTACTTTAGATGCATCCACTGCAAAATACTCAGATGCTGTTCCTGTCGTCTGAAATCCCATTACTTTTAATTCCTCACAGAGATTATACTTTCCATGACGACATGGATAGCAATGTCCACAATATACCTGAGGCTCTATCGTCACCTTCTGTCCCACATGAAACTCTGTGACATTTTTTCCAAGTTCTGTAATCTCACCGGAAACCTCATGTCCCTGTGTTACCGGATATTTTGTAAACGGATGTTTTCCATGATAAACATGAATATCTGATCCACAAATACCAATATTCATAATCTTTACCAACACCTGATTTTCCTTTACCTCCGGAACCGGAACCTCTCTGAAAATAATTTCTCCTGGATTTGTCATTACCTGCTGTAACATAATTGTTTCCTCCTTTTCACATTGTTTTGTTTTATGTTTTATAAAATGTTTTATCAAAGTAATTATATTATTGCCACATAAACACAATTTGTCAATATGTTTTTTCATATTTTTATATATTTCATAATTTCAAAACACATTTTTTGTATATTTTTCACAATTAACACGCAAAAAAAGCGGAAAGAAAACCTTAGTTACTGTTTTCTTTCCGTTTTTTACTATAATATCTTTTTTTAATTTTACACAACTTCTCGTTTTTCACACATATCAAGTCGAACGTCCGCATTCGCTTTGCAACCTGTCAGTGGGAGCTGTACCGTACGGAATTTTCAGTTCAGAAAATTCCTACCTGTGAACAGTTACTACAATTCTACTATATGTTTTGTAAAAAAGTATTTCGCAGCTCCAACAGCCGACGCTTCTTTCTTATACGAACAATTTTTCAAGTATGAAACATCATGCTCAAAGCCATTATATGCCATCACTTTTTCTCCCAGTGGTATCATATAATCTGACAATACACCTCCCACATCACCGCCTAGTATGATATCCATATCATATGCCATCCGCAGATTTGATATCAAAACAGCAAGATGATCCAGATACTCATTCCATGTCTGCAAAATTTTTTCATCACCACTTTCAACTTTTTCCATAAATGCATCCAGTGACTGCCTGTTATCTTGTGTCAGTACACTTGCAGCACAATATGCATCTGCACATCCTGATTTACCACAATAACACTTTCTTCCACCGGGAACGAGTATCATGTGACCAAACTCCCCTGCTTTCTGGTTCTGCCCTCGAAACAGCTTTCCATCTATGCAGAATGCACCTCCTAAGGTATGGTTCAAAGACAGATATATCGCATTTGGATACTTTTGCTTTTTTTCTGCAAGCATTGCAGCATTAGCATCGTTTTCAAAATATACTGGAATTTCCAGCGCCTGCTCTAAAAAGCGCAGACTATAATTCTCTATACCTAAAGCATGGGATTTTAAAACGATCCGTTCTTTCTGATCAATAATTCCTGGAATTGCCACTCCAATCCCAAGTAGCGTATCCTTCGCTAATTCGCCTTCAAGAAAAGTTTTGACCTTTTGTGCCACCTCTGTACAATAGGATAATTCTGCCGTAAATTTTAAACGGATGCGATCTTTTTTTATAATCTCATCTCCAAGATTTACTAATACCATTTCTACATGATTCGCTGTAATCAAAATTCCCATTGCATGACAGTATGACTTATTAATCCCTATACTTTTTGCCTTCCTTCCACCGGTTGAAGCATATTCCCCAGTTTCTTCCAACACCCTTTTTTCTAACAAGTCATTCACATTTGCTAATACAGTCGGCATACTCAAGTTTAACTCTTTTGCAATTCCCGCCTTGGATGTAACATGATTGTTTAGCACATAATTAATTATTTTTTTTCTTGTTATATTTTTTTTATCTTTATTTTCCGTTTTCTTACCCTCTTTTATTAAATATATTATAAAAGAATTATATGCTTTTTTATTCTTCTTGTAAAGTAATGTTTTATAATAAATCTCCGACAGAATTTATCTTATAAACAGCAAAAAATTCCCGAAGGAGCTTTCCACACTTTAGATATACACCCTGTTCTGTATCATTGGTGCCAGGCACCAATAAATTTTTACAAATGCCGATGAAATCGGGGCTGAAGGAATTCTGAAATTTTTCTAAAATAGACCGGTACAGATTTCCTTCTCCCGGCAATCTGTATCAGTCTATTGTCTTTTTTACTCCATAAGCCGCCCGAAACTGTTTCATTGTCATATTGACTTCCTTCTTAAAATATCTCCCAAGATGACTCTGAGACGAAAATCCCAGATAAGCGGCAATCTCACTGTAAGAATACTCAGAATACATCAAAAAACTTTCTGCCTGCCGTATTTTTTCGCCACGGATATATTCTGTAAGAGACATATTTTCACATTTTTTAAAAAGCC
Organism: Mediterraneibacter sp. NSJ-151; assembly: GCF_022487435.1. Lineage (NCBI taxonomy): Bacteria > Bacillati > Bacillota > Clostridia > Lachnospirales > Lachnospiraceae > Mediterraneibacter > Mediterraneibacter sp. NSJ-151. Next base: position 155,842 of record NZ_JAKVPP010000005.1, read on the forward strand.
CTGACAGATAACTGGCATTTAATTGGAGAGCATCTGCGATGCTGCCAATACTTATTTTTTCATTAAGATGCGCCGAGACATAAGCTTTGCATTTAATGATATGCGGATTTCTGCCAGGATATTGCATGCGTTCTTTTTTCCTCTTGAGTTCCCTCACCATATAGGCATATTCGAATTCCGCCGCTCGAAAAAGCTGGATTACCTCCTCCCTTTTTTGGCTTTCCTCAATCTGGATACTGTAAGAGTCAAACAGAGAATATGCCGTCTCCGACACAACTCCTCCTCTGATTGCGGCGCGACTGGCAAGCGTAAGTATTACAAGAGCCAGATTTTTCACCTGACGCATGGGGTCTTTTGCAAGAGTTCCGATCTCTCCTTTATAGTCCTCCGTAATACTCCGCTTCAATCTTTCGATATCACCATGTTCAATGCTGCGAACCACTCTCATTTCCTGATCATAAGGATTATGTCTTTTCTCATTTTCACGGTTTTGAAACATCAGATCTAAAAAATACCGCTTCACCTTATTGTCCGATGCAACATTTTGCCGTTCCCCAATATACAAAATTTCGCAGTCAATAGGATGATCGCGATAGAGGTTATAAATAAGCAGAATCTGGTCCTCTAAGAAACTTTGATCTACCGGCAGGGACGCATCTGTCTTCCCTGTATCCTCCTCCCTTTCGGCAGTTTTAATATTCAGATTCTGCTGATAAATTCTGACAGGACCAACAATACAGTCATAACTTTTTGTCGGTATAAACGCATAGGTCAATTTATATCCGCTTGACAAAAGTACCGGAGATACCGGACGCTTTTTTTCAGAAATAAATAAATTATAAATTTCCATCTCCCCGAATTCGTCCTTCATCTGATCACAATATGTAAATTTTTCTGTAATCTCTCCTTCTAAAGTATACTGACGTATGATGGTTCTCAGCTGTTTGCTTACATAGTGTAAAAGATAACGATCATTCAACTGTTTTATCTCCTTTTTTTGGTGTTTATTTTATTTATTTTTTATAATATTATCATATTTTTCACAAATTTGTGATAAAACCCCAAAATTTTTAATATAAAATTGTATATTTTCCATGTATCATCTTTATCATAAAAACTTGAAGGAGGTAAAGCAAATGGACAAAACACTGCTGTTCGGCGCAGCTTATTATCCAGAATATCTTCCTGGTGAAAGAATGGACGAAGATATCGACATGATGATGTCGGCGGGAATGAATGTAGTTCGTATTGCCGAATCCACATGGAGCACCCTTGAGCCGGAGGAAGGGATTTTCAATTTCTCCTATATCGACCGTGTTATTGAGAAAACAGAGGCAGCCGGAATGATGGTCATTATCGGAACCCCCACCTATGCCGTACCGCCATGGCTTGTTAAAAAAGATCCGGACATTCTCGTAGATACAAAAGATGGAAGAGCGCGCTATGGATACCGACAGCTGATCAATCTGCTAAATCACACCTATCGCAATCATGCTGAGAAAATGCTCCGTAAACTAGCGGCACATACAGCAGATAAAAAAAATGTAATAGGTTACCAGATTGATAATGAGGCAAAACACCACGGTAATATGGGCAAAGAAATCCAAAAGCTGTTTCTCGATTATCTGAAACAAAAATTCATTACTACAGACCGCTTTAATGATACGTTCGGTCTCGCTTACTGGAGCAATTCTATCTCCAGTTGGGATGATCTTCCGGATTTGAAAGGATGTATCAACGGTGGATTAATGTCAGAATTTGAAAAATTCCAACGCTCTATGGCAGCGGATTTTCTGAAATGGCAGGCTGATATTATCAGTGATTATAAACGTTCCGATCAGTTTATTACAAATAACTTGGGTTTTTCATGGAAAAAATTCGGAGCCCCTATAGCCCATGACGGATACTCATACGGAGTACAACGAAGTATTAATTTTTACGAGGCCTCACAGTCCCTCACACTTGCAGCATCGGATATCTATCATCCGACGCAGGACCAGCTGACCGGTGCTGAAATATCATTTGGAGGAGACGTTACAAGAAGCCTGAAGGACAACAACTATCTTGTGATGGAGTGCCAGGCACAGGCGTTTAAATATTGGACTCCATATCCTGATCAGCTTAAGCTTCATGCCTTCAGCCATCTGGCATCCGGAGCACTTGGAATCCTGTATTGGAACTGGCATTCTATCCATTGCGGATACGAGACATACTGGAAAGGACTTCTAAGCCATGACCTCAAGCCTAATCCCCCTTACTATGAAGCATGTGAGATTGGGAAGTCATGGAAAAAACTCAGCAGAAAGCTGTGTGGACTGAAAAAATCAAACAAAGTTGCTCTCATAGTAGATAATCATTCTATGACCGCATTTGAATGGTTTCCCATTGATAAAGATCTCACCTATAACGATGTGGTTCGCTGGATGTATGACAGCCTTTATGAAATGAACATAGAGTGTGATGTGGTCGATATCAATGCACTTGATATCTCCAAATATAAAGTTATCATTACACCGGCACTGTACTGTATCACAGAAGAAAAATTGAAGATTTTGAATGACTTTGTAAAAGACGGCGGTGTCCTCATAAGTTCGTTTAAATCATTTATAACAGATGAATATGTCAAAGTCTTTTCTGATACCCAACCTCATCACCTTCAGGAATGTTTTGGTATTAACTGCAATCAATATACATATCCGGGAACAATCAGAATTCTTGGACATCCGGTAAAGTATCTGGCTGAATTGCTGATACCAGATAAAGCAGAAAGTCTCGCGGAGTATGAACACAAATACTGGGGAAACTATTCCGGAATAACACGCCATAACTACGGAAACGGGGTAGCATATTATATAGGCTGCTACACGGATAAAAGCGTTCTCAAGGATATTTATAAAAAGGCCTTTGCAGATGCTTCCATCCCTGTATCGGAGCTTACATGGCCAGTGACAATCAAAAATGCAATATCCGCAGATAATACTCAGCTTCATTTCATTCTCCATTACAGTAGTGAGGAACGGGAATTTACATGCCCATATGAATCCGCTGCAGATCTTATAAGCGAAATCACTTACCAAAAGGGAGATGCAATCAGGCTGAAAGACTGGGATGTCTTGATCCTGGAAGAAAAGACACTTCCGGAACAATAGTCCCGAAATACACTCATAAGGCTCAAATCGGTAATGAACCTCTGAGAAACATGCTATACCGAAATATATAAAATACAAGGAGGATAATTTAATGAATCATAAAGTTTCACTTAAGGAAAAAATCGCATTCGCACTCGGTGATGTAGGCTGCAATTTTATATGGACCGTAGTAGGATCATTTCTAACTCTGTATTATACCGACAGCGTAGGAATCAGCGCCGCTGTAGTAGGTACAATCATGCTGATTACAAGAATTCTTGATGGCGTATCTGATCTGGGTATGGGTGTTATCATTGACCATACACATACACGATGGGGAAAGGCCCGGCCATGGGTTCTCATTACAGCACCGCTCATGGGTATTGGACTTATCCTGACTTTTTCAGTTCCCAACTGGCTTTCCGAAAATGGGAAAATCGCCTACGCTGTGGTCACTTACATCCTGCTTGCAGTAATTATCTTTACTGCATGTAATCTGGCTTATTCAACATTAACCGCGCTGATTACAGGAAGGCAGGATGACCGCACAAGTATGACGTCAATCCGTTATATCCTTGTTTATGCTGTCATGATCCTTATTTCATACACTACCATGCCTTTAGTAGAAGATTTTGGATGGACCGGAATGTCTGTTATATTCGGCATTGCGGGAATGATATGCCTTCTTATCACATTTTTTGGAACAAAGGAAAGAAATATTGAGAACAAAAAGAATACGGATGACAATATCAGCATTGCGAAATCATTCATACTCCTTCTCAAAAACAAGTATTTTATCGTAATAACAATTCTTTTTGTGGTAAACTTTATTAATATGGGCTTGACTGGAGGCGTTGGCATATATTTTGCAAGAGATTTTCTGGGAAATTCCGCTCTGTACGGAACCATGACATTTGCAAACTACATACCGATCATGATTGGGCTTTTTGCCTTCCCTGGACTTGCCGGAAAATTTGGAAAATGGAAATGTATGTTAGTTGGGTACATTCTTGAAGCCGCAGGCTATCTTATCATTTTGCTCGCTCCTACAAGTTTTCCAATGGTACTTCTTGGACTTGCAGTCAGAGGAATAGGTCATGTTCCCAACTCTGCGGGTATATATGCAATGGTTGCTGATGTTGCGGACTACGGCGAATGGAAAAATGGTATTCGAAATGAAGGTTTAACTTTCAGCGCTACAAGCTTCGGCACGAAAATCGGAACAGGTATTGGTTCAGCGGTTGTAGGATGGGGACTGGCACTCGGTAATTATGTTGGTGGTGCCACTGTACAAAGTGCAAGTGCCCTTGAATCTATTAAAGCACTTTATACATATATTCCACTCGCAGTAACACTGGTTGGAATCATCGCTATCTTAAACGGAAACATTGATAAAATCTATCCAACGATTGAAAAAGATCTTCTGGAACGCCGTAAATCAAAAGAATAACATATTTTTTTAACATTGCGGAAAGAATGATATGCTCCCTTTGACCACATTGGTGTCAGGCACCAATGTGGTCAACTTTTTCTATGCAGTTTTCCAGTCTTCTACACTAAGGATTGCTTCATGTTCGCGTCCACCTGCATGGCAGTAGATACTCTCGTATATATGTAACAGCACTGTTTTCTCAAATAATCACTTTGTTTGTGGCAATTCCCCAGATTCTTGAACAAGCTTCTTTTCCTGTGACTTTACCCTACGCTCTAATTTCTTGTCTGAACAGCAAAATAGCTCTGAGCAAACGCAATCTCTTCTTTTCTAGGATAGCCATTTTGAGCAATAAGATAACATGCATATCTGGTAAGCATGTAATCCTTTACCGCTCTTTCTGCCCCACTACCTATTTGAATCATTTTCGTGACGCTGCGAAAATGGTCCGCTGGCTCTATTTCAGAAGCCTTACAAGAATCTATCGCTCTTTCAATTGCCTTATGAAAATTTTCCCAGCGATCATATCCAAGAAGAGCCATCCAATCCCTTGCATACCAAAATTCAACAGCTTCTTCTTGTATTATCTTTACAATTTCATCAAAAGCATTTTTCATTGCATATATTGTTTTCTTATCCATATTCCAAAAGTCCTTTATATTCCGTTCTTCAAATTATCTAAAATTGACTAAAAATATATCACCGTTCATACGATGCAATAATTTCTTTGCGTTCCTGCTTGTTCTGTTCCTGTTGTAATTTCAACGCCTGTTGCGATTTTGTACCATATCATTTGCCATATCAACTCATCTCACTTTTAAGAGGTCTTGTCAAGTACTTCTTTGTAAAAATTGCATAAATAAACCTCTTGGATTTGCATTAATTAAATACTAATCCAAGAGGTGAAAAAGGTATTCTCTCGCAAGAGGCAGATTGGGGGGGTCTGCCTCTTGCGAGAAATCTTATCGCCGACCCTCAATCTTTAGTTAATTATAAAGAATCTCTTTTTTAATCAGCTACTTTTTCTCCTGCTACATATTTAGCATAAACTTCTCGTTCATCCGCCAAATAAATCATTCGTTCTAAACGCTGTTCCACATTCATCTCCTGTGGATGAATCAATCGTTTATCATCGAGCACTACTGCATCCATTTCATACCCTGCTTCGAAGCTTCCTACTTTACCAAAAAATTCTCCGCCTCCTTTTGTAGCCATATAAAATACTTCAGGCATAGTTAATTGGGTCAATTTTTCGTCTTTCAATCTCCAACGCAACTTTGACGCCTGAACTGCATACCTCATAGCTACAAACATATTTTCCGTAGATCCGGCAGCTACATCACTTCCTAATCCTACATGCATTCCTTCTTCCAAATATTGTCTGATAGGTGCAACTCCTGATGATAAATTCGTATTAGATTCCGGACAATGTGCGATAAACACACCATTTTCCTTCATCCTCCTGATCTCATTTTCATCTGAATGTACACAATGAGCCATAACCGTCTTGCTGTCTCTTCCAAACAGCCCAAACTGATCATATGCATCTCCATAGAATTCTGATTTTGGACATAATTCCTGTACCCATGCAATCTCTCCATAAATTCTTCGCCGGTAATCGTTTCATGTTCATACCTAATCCACGAAAAGCATATTGTGGTGCATGTACATGCAAATCTACAAATCCAGGAACGATGATTCTGTCTCCATAATCCTCTACCAGTATTCCTTCGTATTCTTCCGGAAGTATCGAATACACTCCCTCAATTTTATTTGCTTTATATACAAGATATCCATTTTCGCAAATCTTTAATTTGTTAGAGGATTCAGAATATACAATCTGCCCCCTTAAAGCTCTAGGATCTGTTTTTTCATTCATTATCTACTAAACCTCCTACAATAAAATCCTTCTGCTTTATCCCAATGTCATAAAGGCATAACGTAAGATAAATATAATTGAAATAATCCATGTCAAAGCTTTGATTTCACGAGCTTTACCTGTAAACAGTTTCATAAAGCAATATGTGATCAATCCAACTGCTACACCATTTGCAATAGAATATGTGAATGGCATAAATACAACTGTACAGAATGCTGGCAATGCATTTGACATTTCACTGAAATCAACTTCTTTAATATTACTAAGCATCAGAATACCTACAAAAATCAGAGCTGGAGCTGTTGCCTGACCCGGTACGATACTTACTATTGGTGCAAATATGATTGAAGCAAGAAACATTACTGCTGTTACTAAGCTTGTCATACCTGTTCTTCCACCTGCGGCAATACCTGCACTGGATTCTACTACTGTTGTAACTGTAGATGTACCAACCATAGCACCTGCTGCTGTTGAAATCGCATCTGACATCAATGCTTCTTTCATGTGAAGGATTTCTCCATTCTCATCAATCATACCAGACTGTCTTGCAGCACCCATCAGAGTTCCAATAGAATCAAACATATTAACTAAAGAAAAACTAAGTACAAGCATTACTACTGTAAAGAATGTGCTTACTATATTGTCCCCTGCAAATAAACCTGCAAAGTCCATTTTAAATAATGATACTTCTGCAAAATCACTGAATTTTGCGCCCAAATTCATATCAAAAGAAGATAACTGTGTAACTCCCAAAGGAATTCCTGCTACAGTTGCCACTAAAATACCAATGATAATAGAACCTTTTACATTTCGTGCATTTAATACACCAATTACAATCAGACCGATCAGTGCAACAAGTGCTCCACAAATTAATGAAACATCTCCACCTTCACTTCTCCACTGTGCAAAATCTACCATACTTACAAGTGTTGCTGAATTTCCTACAACTAATCCAGAATTTTTCAAACCGATAATCGTAATAAATAAACCAATTCCTGGCGTTATCGCCATTTTTACAGCATCCGGAATTGAACGGATGATTGCTTCTCTAAGTCCAACTGCTGTAATAACAATAAAGAAAATACCAGATATGAATACAATTACTAATGCCTGATTATAGGTATATCCCATAGCTAATACAACGGTATAAGCAAAAAACGCATTCAGTCCCATTCCCGGAGCTTGTGCAAACGGAACCTTTGCATACAGAGCACATAATGTTGTTCCAATGAATGCACCAATACAAGTACCAATAAATACACCATTGGAAATCTTTCCTGCCATAACAGTATCTCCCATAATTACATATGGGTCTGCTAAAATCTGTGGATTCAGAATGAGAATATAAGCGATTGTAATAAATGTTGTTATTCCCGCTAAAATTTCAATTTTCATTGTAGAACCACTTTGTGAAATCCCAAAAAATCTTTCAAAAAAACTATCCCTTTTTTCCATTAGTATAACCTCACTTTCACATTTTGCAATTCTGCCATCCATGCAGTTCGGCTCTTGTTATGAAAAATTCCTCCTCCCTATAAAAAATATTAGCCTAAAAAGGGGCATCAAACAAAACTCTTTTTAGGCAAACAAAAAAAGAGTCACTACATAAGATTATGTAGTCAACCCTTTACGGTAGTTGGTAGAAACACTGGACCAATCTCCAGCATATACATAATAGCATTCGCATTAATTAATTTAATACCATTATAATATATTTGTTTACAATTATCATTGATTTTATGTTCAAAAAGCGCGATTGTTTTTTGTGTATATTGTATGTTTTGTTTTTATTTTTTGCATTTTTATGTATTTATGCACATTTCAGAGACCTTGACACATTCTAATTCACCCTATATTTTCCCCCGCGTCCTGCTCCTCTTCGTGTAATTACATTTTTATCCAGAAGACCATTGAGAACTCTTATTGTCTTATCTTTTTCCAAAATTGATTGCATCAATTGAAGTTTGTCAATAATAAATTCATAATCTATTCCTTTGTTTTCTTCGTCAACGCCTCATGCATCACAAACATCAAAATCAAAATAATAAATAAGTACACCGGCAATAACGCAACCGTGATATGATTTGCAATCAACCCAAAAACAGGTGGCATCAACAATGTTCCCACATACGCACTTGCCATCTGTATCCCGATAATTGCCTGTGATTTATCTGCACCAAAATGCGTTGGCGTAGAGTGGATTATACATGGATAGATTGGTGCACATCCAAGTCCGATCACTATCAAACCAACCAATGACAATGTCTGACCAAATGGTAAGAACATAATTAAGATTCCGACCGCGATCAGCACTTGTCCTAACCGAATCATCTGAACATCATTTAATTTCATTGTAACAAATCCACTTAGCGCACGTCCAATGGTAATGCCTATGTAAAACATGCTTGCAAATGTTGCTGCTGTTTCTGCAGATACACCCTTATATAATGACAGATAACTGCTTGCCCACAATCCCGCGGTCTGTTCCAATGCACAGTAACAGAAAAAGCATACCATGATTTCTTTTGCTCCCGGTATTCGGATAACTTCTCTTAAAGATAAGGCTTTTGCTGAGACTTCTTGTCCATTGTCATCTATAATCTCTGGTCGATTCTTCCACAGAGGCAGGCTGAAGATCAAAATCATTGTAAGTATAATCTGCAATACAGATATCACTCGATATCCACTATTCCAACTTCTTCCGTTTGTCAGGACATATCCCATAATGTATGGTCCTGCTGCCGCACCGATTCCCCACATACAATGCAGCCAGCTCATGTGCTTGCTCTCATAATGTAATGCCACATAATTATTCAGAGAAGCATCTACGCTTCCCGCACCGAGTCCGTAAGGAATCGCCCACAAACATAATGCCACAAAAGAATGACTGGTGGAGAATCCAAATAACGCGACCGCCGTCATCGCTACGCTGATTGCAGTTACCTTTCCCGTTCCTAATTTTCTCGTCAGTCGATCACTCTGCAAACTGGAAATAATGGTTCCAAATGCAATGATCATCGAAATTGCACCTGCATATGATATCGACACGTGTAATTCCCGATACATGGATGGCCACGCTGCTCCAAGCAACGCATCCGGCAATCCCAAACTAATAAATGATAAGTAAATAATAAGTAATAATAGTTGAAACATCGATGTAAACTTCCTTTTCTTTAATAATTCATATTTTAACTTATTAACACTTTTTTGTAATCTGTAAATGATACCATGGTTCTCTCAATATTCCCCGATATTCCACTTGGCTCGATAGGTCCGGATTGATGTCGGTTATCGGAGACCCATTCAAGCTAATATGGTTTATACCAAAATATCTCCGTTTGTTCGTGGAAACATATCAACAAATTCTGTAGCAAAAATATCTTGATACATTCCACTATCCATATCACAGCCTGAACCTCATTCGTCCACGGAAAAAGTTCAACTTTTTTATTCGTTTCTACTATGGTAAACAGGTACTTTAAAAACTCTTTTGTTCTTTATCGTTCAGTTGAAAAACCATATGAAATACTTTCATCTCTTGACAAGACGTTCATTACATTTTACCACATCCACCTACATTTTACTATCCGACCCACAAGAAAAAGCTGCTGACACGTTATCTTCTAACGCATCAACAGCTTCTATCCTGCTTTGATTCAGTGTATTATTCGGTTTTATTTAAGATCTTTACCATTTACAATACGGTAGTAATCATCCATATCCACGCTGAGTTTTTCCGTGATATCTGGTTTTCGATTGCTCAAGAGGCACACGGTCTCCACATGTCTTGAAGATCTTCAGTACAATCGGCATCCAAGGTCTCGGGCAAGCCCGGACTTTAGCTCGTCGCTATTGCAAAAACCGCCATTTTTTCTTTCCCCGGCATATCAAACCACACTGTACCGGAAGCCCCGTTCATGAGAACAGATTTCTTCCGCTCCCTTGTATCGATCAGCTCGATTCTGTAGGTATGGTTTTTCGGAAGGAACATGCAGGATCTTCCCGGCTGCTGTATACCGTAATATTTGATAAATGCTTTCTCCTCATAATGTCCGCAGTATGCACTGTCTTTCAGATTCAGAGCGTCTCTTTCCGCCTCTGTCAGACTTGCACCGAGTTTAAAAAAGGGATTCTCCATCAGATCTGCAGGAGCATCACCGTCCTGAAGATCCGGCTCATACAAAGTCCAGACCGGTTCATCCCAGGGTTCCAGTGCCCCAGGCAGACTTTCCATCACTTCACGAAGGAACGCGATCCCTTCCGGACTTTTTCCCTTGAGTTTTCCGCCTTTTGCCCACCAGAGCACATCATCGTCTGAAAGAAAAGTCTCTCCATGGGTCGCAAATGCCCCGTCACAATATGCACACCAGAACCGATGTACCATTTCCTCCGCAGAAATATTTCCCCAGGAAAGATGGATATCCCCTTCATAGCAGCACTCATCATAAATCAGAGGCTTTTTGTATTCTCTAATCCACTGGGGCGCTTTATAGAACAGGATATTCTGCATACTAAGATGAGTAATGTTCTCTCTGCTGTTGTCATAAGGTTTCATGCAGTAATGATTGCTGAGCAGATGACCGTAAGGATCCTCCTCTTTGATAATCTCCTCGAATCTCGCCCAGTCTTCTACAGTCTTTGCGAAACAGATATCATATTCATTTGCCATGCTCCACCAGACAGAGGGAAAAGCGGCCAATCTTCTAATCGCATATCTGAGATAGATCTCGTTCTCCTCTGCAGTCATTGTTGCAAACCCCCATCTGTCATATGGGTGGAACAAAATCAGATCCGTTTCAATACCCATGTCTGCAAGTTCAAGGATTGCTTTTTCCAGTCTTTCCCAGAACTTGTAATTCGGACGATTCACATCCCATTTGCCGTCTCCGTCCTTTTCAAATGCAAAACAGGGCGGTTCATTCTGATTGAACTCATAGGATTTCGGGAAAACGCAATGGCGCACTTTATTGAACGGAGCCTTCTTCAGTGACTCCATCGTTTCCCTGACAAGGGCATCCTCCTGATGAACCAGAGCGTAGATTGTTGTTCCAAATGGGATATATCGGCTTCCATCCTCATAGACAAAGTGTGTTTTTTCTGCACGGACCAGACCGTGTCCATCTCCCGGAACACATTCTTCTGTTCCCTCATCCACGACAGCACCGCTCACCTTCCAGGAATAGACCCCACATTTTTCTGGCAGAAAACGAACCTTATAGACTCCGTTTCCGTCATAAAATCCTTTTACTTCCTTTTCCTGTCCGTCCAGTGAAAAAACAGCATTCACCTCCGCAAGTGCTTCTGATCCTTCCGGCGGCTGTCCGTTCAGCACCAGTTCAAATACTTCATACTGCTTCATTTTTTTCCTCCTTTTCGCAATGATCTTCCCGCATCTTCTGCCATATCGCAGCAAGACCTGTCTGTTTCTTTTATTATCATAACAACAGGAAAACTTAATTTCACGTTTAAATTAAGTGAATTTTGCTTAATTTTTTACTGAACTTTATTTCTAATCAAAAACAAAATTTCTTAAATGCCATAATATTGTCTCCTTAGATTTGCCTTGTTTTAGATTAGAATTGCAGACCTTGTATCGGATATAGATTCATCCGAGAAATTGTATTCCGCAGCCCAACGGCACCACCTCCCTTACACGAAAAAAGAACTGCTAATGCTTTGACGCACTAACAGTTCTCTTCTATAAGTTCAGTGTATTAAATTTTTTCTCCGTTCTTTACTCTCTGTAGTTCTTCTGTGTCTCCCTGTCTCCAAAATACACCGGAAACGGCATCATTAATATGGTCAGTGCTGCTATAAGGCAACTTATTTTATTAGTTCTCTGCCTCTTGATTTTCATAAAAATCTCTGGCATTTCACATGGCTGGTACGTAGTCTGGATCGCAGAAATCGTTGCCTGCATTTATAGTTATTGCATGTCACATAAATTATTAAAAACAATTTTCGCACACAAATTGGAGGTAAGAAAATGAACGAAATTTTTCACAGAACAAGTATCCGAAATTATCTGGACAGACAAATAGAGTAGAGAAAAGTAGAACAGCTGCTCCGGGCAGCTATGGCAACTCCATCTGCCGGAAATCAGCAGCCATGGGAATATTACGTCGTCACTAATTCACAGTTTGCTCTGGTTAATATACTCGATAATTGTTTCACATATTTCCTGCTTTGGTTTTCCAAGTGCCACTCCCAATTCCATATATAATAAATTCTCTGCTGTCTGAAAATATCTTGCATCCGTTGCGGTACATTTTTTTCCCTGAGCAAGTCTTTTCTGGTTCCTCTGATAAATCATTTTTATAATAGAAACTAAAGCTTCTGGTTCATTTGCTTTTACTGCTTCTTTATAATTCTGCTCTCTCATTTTTTCATTATTCACCCATGCTGTTGGAATCTCTGGAATTCGTTTAATCAAACTCCATGCCATTTTCTTTGTCATACACAGTCTCAGCCTTGAATCTGCGTTTGAAACCGGAACATATATTTTTTCTTTTTCATCTTCAATTGGTTTCATCAGATAATACAATTTATTATTTCTTTCGTCCTGCGGATTCAAATATAAAATATCCTCTATTTTACAAATACCTGTAACTGGTTTACTGACCAAGTCTCCAATTTCATATTTCATAAACTTCTCTCCTTACTGACCAACACTTTTATTCCGTAAAAGTATAACGTACAAAAGAGCTTTGATTATCTCCTGTTACTATTACGCTTCCCACTGTTAATTTTATTATAAAACTATTTCATTTTTATTGCAAAAGCGGTTTTTACTAAAAATGTATCTTCTCTTTTTAGATATTATTACCATGCATTTACATGTACTCAAACTTCTTTCTAAGATGCATTCTTAGCAACACACTTCCCACATTTTTTTGTATCGGTTTATTGCTTCCACGATTATTTTCATGACAACTTCCAAAATAAAAAGCACGGCTACGATTACCAGAATCCTGATACCCCATGCTTCTCTACTTGTATGTGCTATTTTTTGATTGAATCCATTATCATATGTCGGGTACATCAACCATTCGCAAAGTCGAAGATACCACGTGAATGGAGTCCTGAAAAAGTCTACAAAATCATTCTGAAAAGCACCATTCTGTACGATTGCAAACAGGATTACTGTGATGTATCCCATTCCCCAAAAATATTCTATATCCAGAAATGCACAGACACTGTCCGATGCCCTTCGCAGCTCCTGGACACATCATTTGCTGTGTTCACTTTCAATAAGCTCCCCACGTTCATAGACATTTTTCAGTGCTGTCACTGCCATATGAATTGCATAATCCGCTTCTTCCTTAATCTTTTCTTTCAAACGTATATCTTTTTCATCTCTTGGAATCATCTGGTTCATATCCAAAACAAGGAGTCTCCGGTAAAAAGCATCCGATTTGTCTTCCAGATTCTGCAGCATTTCATTCGTTGAAAAAAGCAGCTTCGCATATGCCTTGTCACTTACCATTGGTGCCAGGCACCATTAAATTTCCATTTTCCTCTTTACAAATGTTCCAAATAATATTTTCTATCTGGCTAGCAATAACGTTTTCATCATCACAAATAGCAATTTTTATCATCTGAATCCCCTTTTAATTATACAAATACATTTCATTCTATTTTTCTATAACACAATGTCCTATTGCATACTCCAAAAGTATACCAATCAGTTCATTTCTGCTTCTGCCTGTTTTCATAGATATGGTATCAATTTGAACGACAATTTCTTCTTTAACTCTTATAGAAAACACTCTATATCCGTCTTCTCCCTTTGGCTTTTTAGGTTTAATAACCAAATCATCATTACCCATATTGCACCTCCATTTAATCATATATTATGCTTACACAATGATTAAATATATGTTATATATTATGTTTTTACTTAAAATCATGATATTAAGCCATAAAAATTAATATTATATATCTTAACTTACATAGAATTTTTAAATACAATTTCCGTGATCTATTTCGTATCGGAAATCTGAAATAAAGAACATTAATAGGCTTTCTTCCGCTATGTTATCATTTTGCAACTTCTGGTTGCGGTAATTCCTATACTACTTGATTGATTGCAATTAGAAATATTGCTAGAATAAATTTAAAAAAATGGAGGTATTGATATGAATATTTCAGAAAAACTATTAAATCTAAGAAAAGCCAATAATTTGACACAGGAACAACTAGCAGAACAACTAAATGTTTCAAGGCAATCAATTTCAAAATGGGAGTCCGGACAATGTATTCCTGATGCAGACAAACTAAAGCTACTAAGTGATATTTTTAATGTATCGATTGATTTTCTTCTAAAACCGTCTGAATTAGATACACTCACTCTAAAAGCAGAGTCCTTAGAAAATCAACAAAGGAATTTAGAAAATACTATTCGCAAAAAAGAAAAAACAAAAAATATCATACTGGGCTGTGCTTCAATTTATATTATCGCATTTGCCATAATTATGCTTATAAACCAAATTTCATGGGAAAATGAATTTTTATGGAATATCTTTTCTGGTATAACATTACCAATCATTATTCTTTTTCTTGCAACTGCAATAGCAATTATATTTTATATAAAAAATAATAAAAAATGATTTATAAACATTTTATAAAAATAAAGAAAGTGTGATTAAATATGATATCAGTAAAAAATTTTATGATAATATTCATAATATATATATTTTAAATAACTTGAATTTAATCGTTGAGGATGGCGAGTTTTTGGGAATCATGGGTGCTTCTGGAAGTGGAAAAAGCACTTTATTGCGTATTTTGGGCGGCATGGAAAGCTTTTCAGACGGTGAAGTAAAAATTGAGGGACAAAATTTATTATCTATGAAAGAACAAGAAAAAGAATTATACCGTCAACAAGTGATTTCCTATATATTCCAAGATTACAATTTACTATCAGGATTGACCGTAAAAGAAAATATTTTTTTGCCTTGTGCAATGATAAATTCAGACGAAACAGTAATAGAAAGGGAATATACATCCATTACAAAAAAACTTGAAATTAGCAGTTATGAAACACATTTTCCGGATGAAATTTCCGGCGGTGAACAACAACGAGCAGCAATTGCCAGAGCGGTGATGAAACGGAGTAAAATTTTACTGGCAGATGAACCTACGGGAAGTCTTGATGTACGGACAGCAGGAAAAGTATTAGATTTATTTAAACAAATTAATAGAGAGTATCATATTACGATTGCCTACCATTGGTGCCAGGCACCATTAAATTTCCATGAATTTAATCCCGGCATGATTAATCTCTTTCAATTAGAGACTTATCCGGGTGAAAAATCAAATTCCTGCGACGATTGTGGGATACATGAACCTAAAAGAAAATGGCGATCTTCAAATGCAAAACTACGCGAAACCTAAATTCGTTGTATTTTTCCTTTGTAGTCAAAGAAAAAGCACTATAAATCGGTCAGCAAACGATTTTCAGTGCTTTTTTACGTGTTATTCTACTAAATTTTGCCTATTAGCTTATATAAGTGAAACTTAGCGATACTTAAATAGCCCCCTTAGAAGAAATTCAAAAGTTACCGTCTGTGTTTAGTTATTTAATATGGAGAGGAAGAATATATTTTCTCGCCCCTCCCATTGAACCGTGCGTACGGGTCTCGTATACAAATCTACAACTTATATTCCAACTTTAACTATGGTGTTGTGAAGTTCAATCAACTTTCAGCATCCGATACCCAACACCAATGTGTGTTTGGATATATTGTGGAGAGTTCGGTTCTTTCTCAATTTTTTTACGAAGTGTTGCCATAAACACACGAAGGGAGGAAATATCGTTATCCCAACTACTTCCCCAAATGCTTTGCGTAAGGAAAGTATGGGTCAGAACTTTTCCTATATTTCTTGTCAACAGGCAAAGCAACTTATATTCAATAGGTGTTAAATGCAACTCTTCTTCATTCAAATAAGCACAACCTGCAGCATAATCTACACGAAGTTTTCCGTTTACAAAAACAACCGCTTCGGCAGGGGATACTTTTTGCATCATCAATAACCTTCTTTGCGTGACTCGTAGTCTGGCAAGCAGTTCTTCAACAGAAAATGGCTTTGTTAAATAATCATCTGCACCAGCATCCAACGCATCAATTTTATCGGTATCTTCACTGCGAGCACTGATTACGATAATTGGCATGTTTGACCAAGTACGAATTTTTTTAATAATTTCAATGCCATCCATATCAGGAAGTCCTAAATCAAGTAAAACAATGTCAGGATTGTGTGAAGATGCTTCTAAAATTGCCGATTGACCATCGGGCGCCGTCAGATATCGGTATTCGTGCGCTTTTAAGGTTGTTGTAATTAAATTTCTGACAGATGTGTCATCTTCTACAACTAATATTAGTGACTTATTCATATACTTTGACCTCCCCTGCCGGTAATGTAAATGTAAATACTGTTCCGTGCGGCAGATTATCTGAAACAGTAAGTTCTCCGCCGTGGGCGTTAATAATGGACTTGCACAAAGATAATCCAAGTCCTAAACTTCGGCGGCTGTCTGCGATTTGATTTGCACCACTGTAAAACATGTCGAATATCCGTGGCTTTATTTCGTCAGCAATTCCGTTTCCGTCATCCGATATAGATACGATTGCTTGTTTTCCCTGCTTTTCTGTCCGAATAACAATATGAGAATTTTTAGGTGTATATTTGATAGCATTATCAACAATATTGATGATTACTTGAACAATAAGCTTTGCATCCATTTTTGCAAGAAGAAATTCTTCTTTGCTTTCAACGGAAATATGATGTTCTTCACTCTTTCGGTTAATATGATGTAACGCTTCTGTGATCACGTCATCCATCAAATCTTCCGTTATACGGAGATTTAACCGTCCTTCTTCAATTCGGGTTACAGCCAGTAGGTTTTCTACAAGGTTAATCAGCCACATGGAATCATCATAAATATCCATGTACAGCTGCTTTTTTGTATCATTATCAAAGGAATCGCCATTGGACAAAAGGTTGCTGGCATTACCGGAAATGGATGTCAGCGGTGTCCTCAAATCATGTGAAATAGCACGCAGCAGGTTCGCTCGCAACTGTTCATTTTTTGCAAGGATAGCCGCCTCCTGTTTCTCACGGGCATTTTTCTCATTTTCCAAAGCCAGGGCACATTCTCCGAGAATGGACAGTAGAATACTGTTTTCAAATGGATCAAGAGGTATTTCCCCCATCACGATTCCAACAACTCCATATACCATACTATTGCTGCGAACAGCAAGGTACAGGCATTTTGCATTGGAAAGCGTTCCTGTTGTAGCTCCGGCACGTTTATTGTTTTTCAATACCCAGCCGGCAACGGCCTTTTCATTTTCGGAAATACACGATTCCAAATTTTCCTCCGTCACAGAAAAAATATGCGGCGTATCCAACACTTCTCCATCAGCTAAATAAAAAACGATATCTTTTCCCAAGAGTTTAATGAGCTGATTTGAAGTTGCAGATACAATTTCATTTTTATCTTTTGCCTGTTGCAATAGCTGGTTTGTATCAAATAACACTTTGGTACGATAAGCAGATTGTGCCGCCTGTTTTGCCTGGTTTTTAATCCGTATAGCAAGAGAACCGGTTAAAAATGCCGCCAAAAACATGATAATAAAAGTAACAGGATAACCCTGATCATACGCCTGCAAGGTAAATTGAGGTTCCGTAAACAGGAAATTAAAGACCAAAACACTTACAATTGAGGAAATTAGGCTGTATATCTGATGTTTCGTGATGACAGCGGTGATAAGAACGCCTAAAACAAAAACAGTAATGATATTTGCTTCGTCAAATCCAAATTTCTGGAAAATCATTCCGACTAAACTGGATAAAATCAAAATCGCAGTAGATTTTAATGTATCAGTGACAGAGAATAGGATATGGTTCTTTTTCCTTCCCTCTTTTAACTGATACACTGCCGCATTAGAAACCGTATCCGGAATAATATGCACATCCAGGTTAGGGGCATAATCAATCAATTTTTCTGTCAGGGTCGGTTTGCTGAGCAAATGCCGTTTTGTAGCAGAACTACGTCCGATCACAATCTTTGACACACCGGACAAACGAGTAAATTCCGCAATCTGAAACGGAACATCTTCTCCGTAAACTGTTTCTATTTTTGCCCCAAGCTGCTCAGCAAGACAAATATTTGAACGCAGGCGTTTTACATTTTCCTCGCTCATCACCGAAAAATCTGGGGTTTCTACAAATAGAGCCGTAAACTCCCCTTTAAAAGCAGAAGCCATTTTTGCGGCGGTACGGATAATTTTCGCATTGGATGGAGAAGAAGATAGACATACAAGAATATGTTCGCCTGTGTGATAATCTCCATGATTTTTTATGCGGGTATTTTCTGTGAGGATATTCACCCGGTCCGCACATCGCCGCAGTGAAATCTCCCGGAGAGCTGTCAAATTTTCTATTGTAAAAAAATTTTCTACTGCCTGTTTTTCCTGTGTTTGTCTGTATACATTTTCTGTATTCAAACGGTTGATCAAATCCTGTGGTTCAATATCTATTAATTCAACCTGATCTGCATTATCAAAAATAGAATCCGGGATGCGTTCCCGTACAACAATTTCCGTAATGGATGCAACTGTATCACAAAGGCTTTCAATATGCTGAACATTGACAGTCGTATAGACATCGATCCCTGCATTCAAAAGTTCCTTAATATCCTGATACCGTTTTGCATGACGGCACCCTTCGGCATTCGTATGCGCAAGTTCATCTACAAGGATAAGCTGTGGTTTTCTTTTCAGTGCCATGTCAATGTCGAATTCGTTCAGTATCATACCATTATAGAGAACTTCGCTTGTAGGAAGAACTTCTAAGCCATTCAAAAGAGCTGCTGTCTTGGGGCATGCGTGGGGTTCTACATAACCGGCTACCACGTCAATTCCCTGCTGTTTTTCCATATGAGCCGCTTCTAACATGGCGTAGGTTTTACCAACACCAGCTGCGTATCCGAAAAAGATTTTCAAATGTCCTTTATTACGGTTTTCTTCATCAGCTTGGGTTGCCTTTAATAACTGATCCGGATTGTGTCTGCTTTCACCCATACGGTCATCTCCTTGTACAAAAACGTTATATAGAATAATAAGTAAATTTCAGAAAAGTATTTTAACACTGACATTAAAATCGCATAAAGATTATACCACCTTTTCTTCTTTTTTTCCATTCGGGCGTGTAGTCGAAAGCAGAAAACGCTCCGAAAAATCACTCAATTTTTCGACAAATAAGTTTTTTGGGATTGATTTTCCTCGAGAAATTTATCCAGCTTTTCCATAAGAAAATAACCATAAATAAATGCTGCCAATACCACTATAAGTAAAACAAAGTCTTTCATATCACCAACTTCTTTCAAAAATTAAATATGAAAACATTTTTGAATATGTTTCGTCTCCCCTAGAACAAGCATGGTACTGTCCTTTAACAACTGCGTATCGGAACTTATTTTCAAATTCATAATATCATTTGTTTTCAGCGCCATAATATTGATGTTATATTTTTTTCGTATATCCAACTGACCGATTGTTTTTCCTATCCATTCTCTCGGTATAGATATTTCAAAAATTGCATGTTCTTCATCTAGTTCTATGTAATCGAAAATATGATCAGCACTATAACGGATCGCAACCCAATCGGCAAGCTGCCTTTCGGGATAAACAATTTCATCTGCGCCATTCCGTAAAAGAAATTTTGCATGAACATCACGAGCGGCACGAGACACCACCATTCTCGCACCGAGTTCCTTCAAAAGGGACGTTACTTCCAATGAATTCTGAAAGTTATCTCCGATAGCCACAATACAAACATCAAAATTCCCAACACCAAGCGAACTTAAAAAATCTTCATTCGTCGCATCCCCAATCTGAGCGTTAGTTACAAAGGGAAGTACAGCATCAACTCGAGTATCTTCTTTATCTACCGCCATCACCTGATGATGCAATTCATCTAATTTTATGGCAATATGCCGTCCGAATCTTCCCAGACCGATAAGTAATATTGATTTCATTTTTTTATTCTCCTTAACCTACTGTAATTTTTTCCTGAGGATATCTTGAACCGTTAGGCTTTTTTTCAGAAATGGTGGCAAAAATCAAGGTCAATCCTCCCACTCTGCCAAAAAACATCAGGCAAATCAAGATTATATGGGAAACAAGCCCCAGATCAGGAGTTATTCCCAGCGATAACCCTACTGTTCCGATTGCCGACGCCGTCTCAAACAAAGCGGTCATAAGTGGAATATCTTCTGTGCTGCTAATTACCATTCCTCCGACAAGAAATAAAACGATATACATCAAAAAAATTGTAGCTGCATTTCTGATAGTGCCATCCGGAATTTGTCTGCCGAAAAAATGGGTGTGTTCCTTTTTCCTAAATACAGATAATGCCGATGAAACGAGAACTGCAAGAGTTGTCGTTTTCATACCACCTGCAGTGGAACCGGGAGAGCCACCGATAAGCATCAGAATAATGATAAGCATTTGCCCAACTTCACTGAGTAAAGTCAAATCTGCCGTATTAAATCCTGCAGTTCTCGGTGTAACGGATTGAAACAAGGAAACCCATACTCTTTCCGTAAGAGGCACATTTGAAAATTCAAAATAAAAAAAGTAAAGAGTCGGTAAGAATATCAATAGTCCTGTTACCATAAAAATCACCTTGCTTTGCATCCGGTATTTTTTGAAATGCCATTTATGATTCTTTATATCCTCCCATGTAAGGAATCCAATACCTCCTGCAACAATCAGCGCCATAATTACAAGATTTACAATCGGCTGTACAGAATAAGAGGTCAACGAGGAAAAAGGAGTTCTTATACCGATTAGATCAAATCCTGCATTGCAAAAAGCAGAAATAGAATGGAACAGCGAATACCATATTCCTTTCCAAAACCCAAAGTCCCTACAAAAAACAGGAGCTAAAAGAGCCGCACCAATGATTTCGATAAGAATAGTAGTCCGGATAATAAATTGCGTTCTCCGTACAATGCCGCCCACCGTTGGAGCTGAAATTGCCTCCTGCATGGTACTTCGCTGCATCAACCCGATTTTGCGTCCGGATACAACAGCAATCGCAATAGCAATCGTAACAATTCCCATACCTCCGATTTGAATCAGCAGTAAAATAATTCCTTGTCCATATAAAGACCAGTAGGTTGCCGTATCATTAATAACCAGTCCCGTCACACAAACCGCAGAAGTTGCGGTAAACAAAGCCTCCAAAAAGGAGGTACACTGACCGCTTTTTGTAGCAATCGGCAGCATCAAAAGCAGGCTGCCTAAGAGAATCACGGATAAAAACCCTAAACTAATCACTTGAAATGATGTCATATGTCGATGTCTTGATCTGTTTGTCTGTTGCATAACTATGTCCCCATAATCTTAATTTCTTTTTTATATTTCCTTTACTCTATCTTTATTTGTATTAAATGGGCGTAAGTAAGTTTGTTTTGAAATTAAGATTGTATAAAGATGAGCAGAAGTCTGAAATCTTTTGCTCATCTTTTGAGAACACTCGTTACAGGATACCGTCCAACATCAAATTGACTTTCAGAACATTTACTGTTTTCTCTCCAAAAACACCTAAAAATCTACTGTCGGTGCATTTTTCAATAGTAGATCTGACTTTTTCTTCACTCATATTATTTGCTTTTGCAATTCTTGTTACCTGATATTTAGCCGCCGCAGAGGAGATATGCGGATCAAGTCCGCTGCCGGAACAGGTCAAAAGTTCAACCGGAATGGCTGTTTCCTCCATATCGGGATTTGCCTTACGAAGCATCTGCTTCTGCTCTTCCCTGGTGCTTCATTGCTTCCAGACGCATTTTATAGGCAAACGCTTTTTGGCTTGGCAGTATCTTCTCTCTTTGGAGGTTACTGTCCACCATCGCTATAACCGACTGATCATCATCCAGTTCCCGGATAATAACCGGCACTTCCGTAAGTCCTGCCCATAGTGCAGCTTCTTTTCGTCTGTGTCCGGCTATAATTTCATATCCATCACCATGTGGATTTTTTCTCACCAGAAGTGGAACTAATACGCCTTCCTTCTCAATACTGCATCGCAGTTCAAACAGTTTCTGATTTCTCTCTACTTTAAACGGGTGTCCTTCAAAGCTATGCAGCTCTTCCAATTTCATTAGTACAATACCTGCACCCGACTCGTGATTCTCTGATGAACACATCTCTTTCTTCCTTGCCATTTTTTATCTGCTCCTTTGCCTTGAGATAAAAGAAAAGGACACTCATCTTCCAGAAGTTCTGAAAACAAGCGTCCTTTTGACTTTTCTCTATGCTATTGAATAAAAAATGTTAATTCTGTCCGAATGTATTTCCTCATACAGCTTGTCCAGACGTTCCTGCATGGAAGTGGAAACTCTTGTATATATGTAACATTTCTGCTGTTTTTTCATCAGATGTTATCTCCTTTTTACTTCCTTGGAAACCTCTTTAATGCTTTCAAGATATGCTTTTTCGACTGGTGTCAAAGTAATCTCCTGATATTTTCTGTATTCTGACTTTGCTTTCTCCAATGCCTGTTTATGACTTACAGAACCGGAACCAGTTAAAAGCTTTCTGTTTCCTGATGACAAAACACTATCCAGCTGCTTTACATAATCATCCATATACATTGGCTTATGCTCAATTGCATTAATTTCAGCAAGATCAAAATAACCAGAAACAAGATTGTTTAATACTTTGAGTTCATTTTCTTCAAGATAATTCTTTGCAATTCCTATATCCTTTAATGCTGGTAATTCACCTGAAAATGAAGTAAGTCCCATAAATGGCTTTTCTGCATCTGCCCGCTGATATATAACCTCTGCCGCAGTATGACCATGTGCTGCATAGTGAAGTTTATTCTGAACAATTTTAAAGAATCTAACAGACTCTTCGCTATGAGGATTGTAATCTACACTCGTAGCATACAAATCAAGAACCTGACGATACAAGACCTTTTCTGAAGATCTTATATCCCTGATTCTATCCAGTAATTCTTTCCAGTAATTTCCTCCACCATTACCTTTCAGTCGCTCGTCATCTATCGTAAATCCCTTAATCATATATTCTTTTAACCGCTTTGTTGCCCACTGCCTGAATCTTGTTGCAATCACTGATTTAATACGGTATCCAAGAGAGATAATCATATCTAAATTGTAATAAGTAACATTATATGTTTTTCCATCATCTGCAGTTGTTCGGAATTTCCGAACAACTGAATCCTTATCCAATTCTCCTTCTTCGAATATATGCTTTATATGTTCACTTATATTTGATTTACTGCATTGATATAATTCAGTAAGCTGCTGTTGTGTCAGCCACACTGTATCATCTTCTATTTTAACTTCTATATTTGTCTGCCCATCACCAGTCTGATATATAAGTATTTCCCCATATTCATCGGTTCCAATTTTATCTGCCATAAGCACCTCTCCAATCCATTACTTCTTAGTTATGAAATGTGAACACATGTGTTCACTATTGTCCCAACCAAATCTTATCATCATTCCAACCTCTGTTCAACCAACACCTGTTCCATTATACAATGCAAAATAAAAGAGACTTCACTCACCATGAATGAAGCCTCCTGATATATGTATACATCCTACAGCATATTATCTGCAGGATGCCGGTTGCCTACGCAGCCTTTTCGTCCAGAAGCTGTTTTACTCCGCCTAAGTAATAACAAAACCTGTCAAAAATTAATTTCTCCCATGGTTCATATCCTGCCATGTAGCCGAATTCTTCCTCATTTCTGAATCCTTCAAGAAGTTTTTCTTTTACACCATCTAATATAGCTTCATCAATATCTCTGAACTTCATATGCTTATATAAACCGTACTTTCTAAAATCATACATAGTGCCCACATTATCAAGAAGATGTTTTACCACCTTAGTTTACGCAGGAAATGTTGCTAAAATACAGTTTAGATTTATCATACATACAAAATGAAAATTATCTATTTCTCCTCTTCGTTAAGACCTAGTTCATTACATATTACTTGCTATCCCTGATACCTTATTCTTTCAACCAGTGTTTCCTTTTTCAGATTACTGCTTAAAACGCAGGAAAGTACAATCTGCAACAGACCGACCAAAAAAATCATAATAAAAATTGGTACGATTGGAACATGATAGATATTCATTCCAAATATTCCATTATGTTTTGCATAGGAAAAAAGTGTATAGCCGAGCGGCAGACCAATGATCAAAGCTACGCATATGGTGCCAACCGTAAAAATCAGTCCCTGTAACTGCAGGCATAAATTTAATTGTTTATTTGTCATACCCACAGCCTGCAATACACCATATTCCTGCTTTTTTGTCGTAATATTCATAATCATGGTGTTTGCCATATTCATAAAACCGATGAGTCCTACAACCGCCATAAACAGATAACAGCCAAGCTTCATTATGCGAGCTGAGAATTCTGCAGATTGTAACCGCGCATGATAAGTATCCATTTTTATATGCGAAGTATTAGAAATCAAAGTATTCAGACTTTGTTCTACAGATGCCACATCTTTTTTATCACAGTCCACCCACAGATAGCCATAGGCTGTTCCCCTCGGATTCATGGAACGATATACACCTTCCGGAATGACAAGATAAGTGTCCGCACTTACAAAAGATCCTGCAATCTTTCCCTGATAGGTATAGGTTCCACTTCCATTCTCAAAGTCAAATGCAATGGATTCACCCAGAGCATATCCATCTTGTTCCATCCACGTTGACCAGCCAAAGAAAATATCACCATTCTTTACCGCCTGATCATAGTCCATAGAGCCAATATCCCCTTCTTGGCGCATAAAATCAAAATCCTTTTTACTCACAATAGTAGCCGGAAATCTTGTTCCGTTCAGATTTACAGAGACAATCTCTCTCGGCATGACATCTGTTACTCCCGGAATGCTTTTGATTTCTTCAATCAGCGAATCATTCAATGGATCATCCGTCAGAATCGTATCCAGATTATTCTCCGGATATTTTTCATCATACTCAGCAGAATAGTCAAGCTGCAGTTCAAATTGTCCATGATTTATGTAACGACGTGCTTCATGCTCCGTGTCAATATTTCCCACATAATTAGAGATAATCACAAACAATGCGCAGGAAAGCCCCAGTGTGAGGATGGTACCAATGGTTCTTTTTGGATTACCCGTTATATTTGCCATTGCCATAGAAAACACGGTGACATTTTTTCTGCCATTTCGTTTTCTTTTTTTGTGTGTTTCTGCATTTTCTATATACCGTGTTGCTTCGATAGGTGAAATCCGTGAAACAATTTTCATTGGTTTACGCAGTGCCAAAGCAACGGTAAGAAATGATACGAAAATACATAGAAGTATAACAGGCAGGGAAAACAGTGGCACCTGCTGATTTTGGACTCCCATAGAACCAGTTTGGGTTGATACAAGGTTTCCCTGTTCTACCAGCCAGTTAAAACCGCATTTTGCAATCAGAAAACCAAGAAGCAATCCAACCGGTATTGAAAAAAATGTCAAAAAAATGCCCTCTCTGAAGATCAGTTGTTTCATCTGCTTTTTTGTCGCTCCCAGAGCCTTGATTTTTCCATACTCCTGTATCTTGTTGACAATACCGACCTGAAAAATATTATAAATGACCACAACAGAGAAAAGTACAATTGCAAGAATCAGAATTCCACATACCGCAATCGTTTCATAACTCGGCTGCAAGACCCATTGCAGATAGAAATCATTGATTATAACATTTTTTTCTTCGATTCCACAAGATGCTGCAATCTGCTTTATAACCGGTTCAATATTATTCATAGATACATTTGCAGAATCATTTAAAATAAAATAAATATTATACTGTCTGTCATTCTCTGCGACGTGCTCATCATAAAACTCCTGTGACCCAAAAGCAACATAAGATGCCTCGATGGTATACTCATCCCGGTCATATAGGATTCCGCTGACAACAAACTCTTCCGGCTTATATTCTGACCGCATCCCTGCACGGTAATCCAGTGTAACCGTATCTCCGACCTTTACATCATCATATCCCATTGCACGAAAAAACGCTCTTCCGGCGGCAATTTCCTGCATTTTTTCCGGATACTTTCCTTCCTTCAACTCATATTCTTTATTATAAGGAAGCATTTTTCTTGCAGTCTCATCCATGCAGACAAACCCGCCTTTTTCATTGCCTTTTATGATGCCTTCTGTACACATAATTCCTATTGCATCTATTTCTGCACGGCGGCTTACTTCCTTTAACTGCGAGGCATCTGCTGCGACAAACAGACCATAATTGCTTCCATATGAGCCTGTCGCCTGACTTTTCTGTAAACGGATCATTCCATTTCCCACAGTACTGATAATCACAAGCAGCATCGTAGTCAGACATATGGACATCATAATCAGTATACTTCTTGTCTTGTTCTTTTTGTCATTGCTATATGCAATCCTGCTTATTGTCTTCATCTGAAATCCACCACCTGTCCATCCTCAATTACCAGAATACGATCAGCGACCTGTGCAATTTCGTCATCATGGGTAATCATTACAATTGTCTGTCCATATTTTTTTGCTGTCATCTTAAGCAGGGCGATTACCTCATCACTGGTCTTGGAATCAAGATTTCCTGTCGGCTCATCTGCAAATATAATTTCCGGACGATTCACCAGTGCTCTTGCAATTGCTACTCTCTGCTGCTGTCCTCCGGATAATTGATTTGGCAGATTGTAAATCCTCTTTTCAATCCCCAGAGTTGCAATGATATCATTTACATACGCTTCATCCACTTTTCTTCCATCCAGCCCCAGTGGCAGTACAATATTTTCCCAGACATTAACAGATGAAACCAGATTAAATGCCTGAAAAACAAATCCGATTTTTCTTCTGCGGAAAACAGCAAGGGCATCTTCCTTCATCCTGTATAAATCTTTCCCTGCTAAAGTAACACTGCCTTTTGTCGGGGTGTCTAGCCCTCCAAGCATATGAAGTAATGTACTTTTACCGGAACCTGACTTTCCAACAATTGCGACAAATTCTCCCTGCTCAATCTGAATGTCCACCTGATTGACCGCTTTGACCTGATTCTCACCCGCGCCATAAAATTTACAAAGCTGCTTGGTTTCTAATATCACACTCATGTGTTGCCTCCTTTTTAATTCTGTAAAGTGTACCTTTTCAACCTACATCCAAATTGTATCAGGATAGTCTTTCATTTCACTTTCAAAAAACGAGCAGAAGTCTTACAGAATTGTAAGATTTCTGCCCACTTAAAATTTAACCAACATATGGTAATTGAATCACAAACGTGCTTCCTTTTTTCTTTTTGCCGGAGGTTACCGTAATCGTACCTGCGTGTTTTTCGATAATTTCTCTCGATAGAAAAAATCCGATTCCTGTACCACTCTTTTCCATGACCTCCTTGGAACTTCCTCTGTAAAATCGTTGAAAAATTTTGTGATACTCATTCTGCGGAATACCAATTCCCTGATCCTCAATTTCCATTCTTACAAGATCGTTTCTTTTTTGTAACCGGATAAATATTTTTGAACCACACGGACTGTACTTGATTGCATTATCCAGAACGTTGATCACAGCTTCACCAAGCCACCTTTTGTCCTGCATAATCGTGCATGTTTCCAGCTCTTTTTCATAGTCAAAAATGAATTCAATTTCTTTCTCATCCGCTTTGGGATAAGTACGGTTCACAGCAGCTATGACAGTATCCATAAGCGGAAGTTTTTTCTTATTAATCTGAATCAGTCCGGTTTCCATCTTGGATATTTCAAGAAGCGACTGCAATAATGTCTCCAGTCCATCCAGAGCACTCCGACAACGGATACGAAACTCCTCCTGTTCTGTGGCACTTAAGTCATTTTGTATCAACACACTAAAACATGTATCCAAAGCTGCAACCGGTGTCTTTAACTGGTGAGAGATATCAGAAACCATTTCTTTCGTGCTCTCTTTTTCTGCCCGTGCTTCTTCCTTTAGCAACTGAATATGATGTCCGATTGCTTCAAGCTGGTCATTCAATTTTTCCAGTTCTGCATGATTTTCCGTTTTCAGTAAATCATCAAATTTGTTTTCACGGAATCTGATCAGAATTTCTTCCAACTGGTCTAAAATTTTCTGATGACACGCATCTTCTTTTTTCTTCCAATAAAATAAAAAAGTCAAGAGAAGCACACATATCACAGTGCTTACAGCACCGGTCACCATAACCTGATGCCGGAATTGCGAATAAAATGCATTCCCTTTATTCCCCCAGTATCCATATTGCTCCAATAATTGCCTTCCCTGTTCGTTCGTTTCAATATCCTTATCCTTAAGCAATTCCGAAACAACATCCAGCCCGGAAAATTCTTCCTTTGCAGCAATCTCTGTCATAAGATTCATTTTATATTTATAATCTTCATAAAACACATACGTGGTAAAGCAATTTAATATTGCAAACAATAATATGACAGGTAATACCAAGGAGAGCACTACTGTAATCTTCTTGCGATATCTCTTTGTCACTGCCTTACCTCCTGATTCCATATATACCCAAGACCTCTGATATTCTTTATATAGACCGGTGCAGCCGGATTGTCCTCGATTTTCTCACGAAGTCTTCTGATATTGACAGCGATTGTATTTTCATCCACAAAATCCCCTTCCAGATCAAACACATTTTCCAATATTTGTGTTTTTGAAAGAATCTGTTTCGGATTCTGAAGAAAAAAAGTCAGCATTTTCAACTCCGTTTTTGTCAGACTGATTTCACGACTCTTTATCAGGACTTTCATTTCTCCTGCGATAAATATGATGTCTCCCGAAATCATCTTTCCGGTTTCCGTTTTCTCCTGTCTGCGGCGGAAATGTGCTTCTATTTTCAAAAGAAGTACCGAAAGACTAAACGGCTTTGTAATATAATCATCTGCCCCTGCTTCATATCCCATGACCTGATCCATCTCCTGATCTAGTGCTGTAAGACAAATAATGTATGTATTATAATTGCATCTCATCCACCTTACAAATTCCAGTCCATTCCCATCCGGAAGATTCACATCACAAATGGTAACATCCACATTATTATCACTTGCAATTCTTTTCGCTTTTTTCACTGATTCTGCTGAAAAAACCTCATATCCGGATTTTTTCAGTGAGAATGTAATTCCACGATTTAAATTTTCATCATCTTCAACCACGAGTATACCTGGCATAGCATATGCACCTCTCTTTATTAACTATTCATCTTAAAATGCTTCAATGCCTCCACAATTGCACTTTCTTTATCTCATCATATGTAGCCTTAGTCTCTGCAGATGTTATATCCATATCATCAAGTTCAATCCTGACATTAATGTAATCATCCGGTTTTTTGTTGGGACAAAAGAACAACCGTCTCAACATGTGTTGTCACTAACATAGGAACACACATCCTTTACCTCGTCTACGATATGGGAACACATTTCTTTCGCTTTTTCTACTGCTTTTGATTTCTTCCCAAATCGTTCTTTTGCGTTTCCAATTTCATTTTTGAATCCTGTTTTATATACGAAAATGATTTTATAGGGATCTTTCTCTCCATTTTCATCGTAACCACCGACAATAACTTTTTCGATGATACTTTCAAATATTCCTCTGTCAAATTCTTCTAAAATCTGATTTTTTGACAATGCTTTTCTAAAATCTGCCAGTCTTCTTTGCAAGCTGCCTTCATTGTCATATTGTTGTTCCAACATACTTAACTGTGTTTTTGCTTCAGACAATTTCTTTTCATACCCCACATCTGTTTCCTCATAAATGTCTTTAGCCACAACACCCTCTAAATAGTTTTCCAGCAACTTTTTTCTCTTATATTGAATATTATAAACACTTCTATTGAGTTTTTCAATTTTATCTTCTATCGAGTCCTCTGATAAAGTTTTCTCGACTCTCTTAATAAATTCTTCCAACACATCTTTATGATCTGTACATAACATACGGTAAGATTCAATAAAAGCATCTTCTATAACCTGCTCTGGAATTCCTTTACTATCTGGACAAAACCTTTTACCATGTTTTGTTGATTCTACACATTGCCAAATAGTTTTTGTATATTTCGAACTGCTATGCCACCTTCTCCTTGATAAATTCGCACCGCAAAATCCACATTCAAGCATACAACTAAAAGCATATTGTCTACTGAATTTTTCTCGTTTTCCAGGTGCTACTCCCTTTTTGCGTCCTCCATTACGGCGTTCCCGTATCTCCTGAGCTCTTGCAAATTTTTCTTCTGATATAATCGGTTCATGATGATTTTTGATATAAAACCGATCTTCTTCTCCAAGATTTTCCAGCCTTCTTTTTGATATCGGATCTACGGTAAAGGTTTTTCCTAATAAAATATCACCTTTGTATTTTTCATTATTAATAATTCCCATTACACTGGAAGAAGTCCACGGATTCCCTTTAATAGTTGGAATCCCCTGTTCATTCAGTTCCCTTGCAATCATCGTACTTCCAGCACCTGCAACATATCTGTCAAATATGTATCTGACCGTTTCCGCACCTTCTTCGTTAATAGACAGCGACTTTGTTACTACATCGTAATCATATCCAAGGCATCCCTGAAAACCAACAAGTTCTCCACGTTTCATCTTCATTTTCAAACCTTTTTTTACATATGCAGATGTATTTTCCACTTCCTGCTGTGCAACAGAACTTAAAATAGTCAGTAAAAATTCTCCATCTTTTAAGGTATTAATTTTTTCGACTTCAAAATATACCGCTATATTTCTCTCTCTTAACATTCTTACATATTTTAATGTATCTAATGTATTTCGTGCAAATCTAGGAATACTTTTGGCAATCACTAAATCAATATTACCAGAAAGGCATTCCTGAATCAGTAATTGGAATTCTTCTCTTTTATCTGTTTTCGTGCCTGTAATTGCTTTATCAGCAAAAACTCCTGCAAAAACCCATTGCTTATTACTCTTTATCAAGTCCGTGTAATATCTGACCATTGAATTATAACTTTTAATCTGATCTTCATCATCAGTACTAACACGACAATATGCGGCAACTCTTAATCTATCAATCTTTCTTCCCGTAGAAGTATCCTCACCAGCACCCTTCGCCTTAATGATTTCAACTTCCATTTCACCGCCCCTTTTTTTTGTGTTCCTACCGTAGTGTTGATATAATCTTACAACGCAACACTCCGATAGTCAAGCGGTAATATTAGAAATAACACCATAATCTTTTTTTAACTTTTTCTCTACCAGCTGATACTCTGCTTCACTTATAAGTTTTAACGAGCGTAATTGTTTCAACATTGACAGCTGCATACTGTATCTCAACAATTTTGCACTATTCATTTTCCCTCTCTATTCTTTCTCATCTACTTTTATTCAAAAATCCTGCAGTAGCTGCCGGGTAACAGCCTCATTGGTATTTCACCATCTTCTCAGACCGGGCAGCTTTCCCGGAAGTATCATTAACAAAAACAGTATCTTCGCTACAAAAATCCCACTTTCTGATCACAGTCAAATATTTATCGCTCATGCCTTTGCTTCCATATCATTTTGATACCATTTCCACTTTGCGTCACGATGTCGCAAAGCAATAATGCAGACAGTCCTGGCGTATCTACTGTATAGCTCCTCTGTTTCATTCGTCCTGCAGGATAAATATGAAATTTTCAAGGTACAATGATTGCTCTTTTTATATCAATTTACGAAAGGGAGTCGTTCAGATAAAAATTATGCAATCTTAAATTTCAGTATTTTAGTAATCAATTTTGTTTCAAGTCTGCGTCTCAATGTTTCATCCACACAATAATGTAAATTTCCGTATTCATCATATAATTTTCTGGTTGATAACACTGCAATATAACCTTCATAATGTTTCAAAATCCTGTTAATTGCTTCCACATCTCCGGACGCTGCCGACACAATAATATGATACGGTAGTAACTTTGTATTATTTCTTTTTTCCAGTCCTGATCTCCTCCATAATCTTTTTTAAAGCTATAAGGGAACTTGTACGATGATGATGAATGGTACTTCTTACAAGATTCATATATTTTGCAATTTCTGTATCTGTCATATCCAGAAAAAAAGATAATAAAATTACATTTCGCTTCTTTTCCGGCAAAGACTTTAATGCTTCACCAATCAACTCATCTTTTACTTCTATGTCATAATCAAAGACATGGAACATTTCTGATTCAACTATGTAATCATCCATGATTTCCAGTTGTCGTAGTTCCTTCTGCGTTAATTCCGAAAAAGAAATTTCATATTTTAAACGATAATTTCTTTCTCTCTCATAATCTATCATTTCATTCTTCAACAGGGTTTTGCAGAAACTGTCAAACTGTTTCCTTATTCTTGACTGCTGTTCGGAAGAAGATTTCTTCATAAGAGATCACCTCCTTCCGTAACCACCTGAAGCAGAGTGAAATATCTCCCTTTCACTCCATAGCACGAATGGATATATATCCAGCGTCGAACACCCGACACTGTTTTTAAAAAATATTTTTTTATATAAAAAACGCCCTTACAGGCCGATACCCATAGGACGTTGTTTATATCTGATATTAAATTTTCCCCACATGTCTCGAGTGGGTATAATGCACTCTCAACTGCATAACTATTTACATTACTTAAAATGCAACTTATTTATCTGCCTTTCCACGCATTACGCAGGATTGGCTTTGATTAGCACCAAAAAATCCTTTCAACAGTTCAGAATACATAGCTCTCCCAAACATGTTCAAAGGATAAAAACACGAAAAAAAGCCTTTGAACATTGCGTTTTTTTATATGCAATATCCAAAGTTTCTTACCTTTTCTAAAAGTGCATGATACCCCTCTAATATAGTGATTTATTAGTGCATTTTCTTTCTCTAAAGTGAAATATACACTATACATGGAGGTGTATGATATGGCTAAATCTAAGAAAATTGATAAAGACATGGGTTTTCGCCTGAAGAAAGCCAGATTAGACCAAAAGCTGACTTATGATGAGCTATCCGAAAAATCCGGTGTTTCATCAAGATATATTAAAGAGATTGAAAATCATGGCAATGTTCCAAGTCTTGAAAAACTCGGACAGCTCATTCGTGCTTTACACATCTCTGCCGATCCATTTTTTTATCCAGC
Source organism: Mediterraneibacter sp. NSJ-151 (assembly GCF_022487435.1). Lineage (NCBI taxonomy): Bacteria > Bacillati > Bacillota > Clostridia > Lachnospirales > Lachnospiraceae > Mediterraneibacter > Mediterraneibacter sp. NSJ-151. The sequence continues at coordinate 189,434 of NZ_JAKVPP010000005.1, forward strand.
GGCTCTGAACGATAATCTGGATTACCAAAGGCTGTTGATCTATCTTTCAGAATGTACTCCCGATCAGATAACCACCATCCTTGCACTTGTGGAAGCCTATCTTCGTACATATAAAACCCATGAAACAGAATAGCAGAAAGATTTCTATTTTTTCTGGATTATTTCTGAATAATTCTGGATAAAACAGGGTGGTCAGCTTGTCTGTAAGCCTTCCACCCCGTTTGAACTATTTTTCAGTATGCATAAGCAGTTCTTTTACTTTATTTCTTTTTTTCAAAATTCCCAATCCTTCAAATATCTGTATCGTATCTATCATTCCCTGATAATACGCTCTTTGTTCTTCTTGAAAATGGGCATGATCCACAATATCCATATATTTTTCCAAAAGCTCCCTCTGTTCTCCTGAAATCTCTGCCAGCAACTTCTCATATTCCTGATTTGCCTTTTTTAATTCTTTAGCTGCATTTTTCGCTTCTTTCGTACAAACGGAATACTCACGCTCTCCTGCTTCGCTACGAAGCTCCTCCAATACCTCTGCCACCATTTCAAATACTTCGTTCATTTTTGTATCCACCTTTCCATATAAGTATTGCATTTTGCAGGCAGTATTATCAGTCCTTGCATTATTTTCAACAACTTTATTCTCTTATACTTCATCTTTAGAAGTATATTATCAATAATATTCCGTAAAATCAATCATGTAACACTTCATCTTTAGAAAGTTGGTGTTTGAATGAAGATTTACTGGAATCAGGAAAGTAATTCCAAGAACCTTATCGGACAACGTGTAAAAGCCCTACGAATCGAAAAACATATGTCGCAAAAAGCATTAGCCGAACAACTACAACTGGCCGGATATGAATTCAGTGACCTTACCGTACTTCGTATCGAACAAGGAACACGTTTTGTACCGGATTATGAAGTCGTTGCTCTTGCAGAATTTTTTCATGTATCTTGTGAATATCTCTTGGGTGTTAAAAAGGAAAAATAAGCAGTGATCTGGAATATTTTCACAGACCACTGCTTAAATTTTTGTTAAAGCGATACCCAACTCCCCATACTGTTTGTATGTAAATCGGTTTACTTGGGTTATCTTCTATTTTCTCACGTAGATTACGGATATGGCTCATGACGATGTTATAATCGCCGGAATAGGATTCCTTCCAGACAATATCATAAATCTGCTCCTTGCTAAACACTCTACCTAGATTGTTGGCTAACAGATAGAGGATTTCAAATTCTGTAAATGTCAAATCTATTTCCTGTTTCTGCTTTCTTGCCAAACGATTTATATTATCTATTTCTAATCCATTAAAACTCAAATTTGTTTTTGCATTTTCAATTACTTGAAATGCTCTTGCTCCCGTATTGACACAGGATATTATATGATTCAGGATTTCTTCCTCACTATCTTCAAATGTCAGTATTAACATTTTCCCATGTAATCACCTACTTTATTTTTTATGCATAAACTTTTAACTAAAACAAATCTGCCGTACTGTGACATTTTTCTTTTACCATCACACAGCTAAAGATTATTCAATATTCAATTCAATGTTTCCAGTAAATTCCTCACACTCAATGCCGACATAATTTCCACCATCAGGAAGCGTAATTGTGTCACTATAAGTTCCGGTTGTTTCAAGCAAAGTGACTACTTCATCAGCTCCAGAAATCCAAAATACTTTTGCAGTTCCCTCCGCAACCTCCAAAGTGCAATCAATAGACAAATCCTTACCAGCTTCTCGCTTTATAGAAGTTCCTCCAAACAAATACTCTGAATCTGAAAAATTCTCATAATCAGCCGTATAAGTTCCCGTATAATCATCAATCCCTTTTTCTTTTGTTCCTTCCAAAGATAACTTTCCTGTAAGCTCTATGACTCCAGCCGACTGAACGATATTATTATAATGATTGAGAATTTCATCTTTTGAACAGCCAGAAATCATAAAACTTCCCAAAAGGACAAATGCCAATGCTAAAACTATTTTCTTAATAAAATCATCACCAGCCTTTCTTTGGTGCTACCTTTTTGGCCTTTTTCTTTGTTTGGGTTGCTTCTCGCTCTTTCATGCACAAAATCAAGATGGCAGAAATAACGACAGCAAGCACAAGACTGCAAGAACAGCTTCCGATATTCCAGTTGACTGCAGTATCATAGCTGCGGTAGCCTACCATTCCAAGACTTGCGGTAATCGGATAAAGGTTTGCTAATGTCATATTTCCTGCGGCAAACATCCCTCCATATCCATAGACAAAAGCAATGATTACACCGACTAAAAAGCTACCTGTCCTCCGACAAGTAAGAGCGATAATCGGCAGAACCGCAAGATATAAAAAGAAATTAACCGCAGTAATCTGCAAGGCTGCTTTTAGAGCTAAGGAAATCTCAAAGCCTGGAAATCCCACAATCATTTCCGCTATGATTGTAAACAAGCTGCATATCAGCCCGAAAGTAATAGACAATACGCCGCACACAATCAATTTTCCGGTCAGCAGCTTCTTAAAAGAAATCGGCACAGTCAGAATATTTTTCAGTGTGTCATCCGTCTGCTCACGAGAAATCATATATCCAGCAATTAGGCTGATACACATCGGAAAAATCATGGACATATTGTTTTTGATGACCTGTTCTGTAAGATAGGCGAAATCCCAAACGGAACCATCATTCGCCATAGAGGTAAACAAGGTCAGCAGGACGGATAGGAGCATGAGTGCAACGCCCGCCCAAAGGATATGATACCTTTTCAATTTATAAAATTCTGTTTTTACAATGCGAACCATGTTTATTCCCCCCTCTGCTTATATAATCTGTCAATCAGTAAGAACGAAACGAATGCCATGATTCCAAGAATGAATACAACTTGAAATGTTGAAGGAATTAGCCCTGTCATTTGCTCCAAGTCCATTTTTATTCCATGAGCCGCCATATCTCCCGCACTCCAAAATGTAGTCAGTGGCGTGGGCAGAAGCCATAACATGGTTTTAGGCAGTGTGTCAAACAATGCCGTAGCACTCATGTTCAGAACGCTGTAAAAGACACACAGCAAAATGGAAAAAACATAGGTCTTACTGAAAAAGACAACAAGGACAATCAACGGGAGTGTTCCTGCTGTAATGAAGATCCCCGTTTCAACCGCCAAAAACAGCTTATAACCAATTCCATAAACTTCTAATGTTCCAATTCCGCAAAGAATTGTTGCAATAGTAGAAGCCACGCAAAAAACAATTCCAAAGATAAAAAGGACAATGATCTTTGCAAGTACCATTTGCGTGCTGGTTACTGGAATTGTACGCAAATTTTTGAATGTATCGTTGTCGCGTTCCATAAAAAACAGGATGGCGGCAATCACTCCGATAATGCAGGGCAGTAAAAACTGGATACCATATCCCAACACCATGTTAAATAGTCCATCGAAAGCATCTGCCCGATCCGTATATCGCTCCATCATAGAGGGCGTTATCATCAGATAAGTCAGCGGGATTGGAAACAGGAACGCAGCCAGAATAATCAGCGGAATAAATTTCTTCCGTTTCAATTTCAAAAATTCGCATTTGATTAGTTTAAGCAATTCCTTCGCCCCCTGTCACACGCTTGAAGTAATCTTCAAGACTTTCTTCACAGGTATGTGCTTCTGATACCTCCAATCCGTTTTCTACAAAAGCAGTTACAATTTTCCCCACAGGTAGATCAAGGTTGTGCAGGCGCAGATTGTGGTCATCCTGTATAGAGAAATGGTTTTCACGGAAATTGCGTTCCAAAATTCTTGCCGCCTGTGCAGTATCAGAGAGCGTAAACCGGATATGCTTACTGCTTTTTTGCTCCAGCTCAGCAAGACTTTCTTCTTCCAGCAATGCACCGTGGTCGATAATTCCAATATCGTCAGCCAGCAAGGAAATCTCCGAAAGAATGTGACTGGAAATCAAAATCGTTTTTCCCTTTGCGTCGCAAAGCTCCCGAATAAAGGAGCGTACCTCCGCAATACCGATGGGATCAAGACCGTTGATCGGCTCATCCAAAATTAAAAGTTCCGGATCGTGCATGACTGCAAGGGCAATCGCCAACCGCTGCTTCATACCAAGAGAGTATTGCGAAAACAGCTTTTTATCCTTGTAAGGAAGTCCGACTAAATCCAGAGCGTCTTTGATGGCATGGTTGTTTGGTACTCCACGCAGGGTAGCAAAGATACGCAGATTCTCCGTACCGGTCAGATTGGGATAAAAACCAGGGGACTCAATCAAACTTCCAATGCGGGGCAGCAATTTCTTTTCATTTCCCTGCAAAGACTTTCCCCAGATTTTGACCTCACCGGAAGTCGGCTTCGTTAGCCCCAACAGCATTTTCATGGTTGTGGTTTTTCCGGCTCCGTTTCTGCCCAGCAGACCATAAATTCTCCCACGCATCACATGGATATTTAAGTCAGCCACACTCTTTTGTGAACCGTATTGCTTCGTCAGATTTTTCGTTTCAATGATGTAATTTGTGTCCATATTCAAAACCTCCTGTTCTGTAAAGTATTCTATCACGCCAACCTTGCATTAACCTTGCCGCAACCTTGCATTAACCTTGCAATTTGAAATCCGGCAAAATGACAAAGGTTCCCGCCATAAAGACGGGAACCCACTTAAATTTCCAAAGGAAAAAACAACATAAATTCAGTTCCTTTTCCCGGCAAACTTTCAACTGTTATGCTTCCACCCATCTTTTCTACAAGCTGATGGACAATAGAAAGACCAAGACCGCTGCCTTTTTCAGACCGACCTTTATCACACTTATAAAGCCGTTCAAAAATGTGTTTCAAATCTTCTTTCTCAATTCCTACACCATTATCCGCCAGCAGCAGCCTCATGTTATTTCCCTGCTTTGACAGGGCAATTTTAATTTTGTCCGCATGGCTGTGAGCGATTACATTTTGAATGAGATTATTGATAATCCTCATATAGCTGTCCGTATCCAATCTTACCCGGACAGGCTGTTCGAGAATATCAATGTCATAATCGACCTGCTTATCTTCAAAAATCGGTATCCAGTCGATCAGGATATTTCTTGTCAGCTCTGCGGCCTCAATAGGATGGATTTCCAAAGCAAACTCGTTGGAATTTAACTTGAACCAGTCAAAGAGTACATCAATATATTCTTTCAAATCATGGGCTTTCCGGCGGGCGATTTCGATATAATCATCCCGGTCTTTCCCTGTAACAAGCCCTTTATGTGCAGCGTCAAGATAGCCGATGAGGGTTGTAAGGGGTGTCCGAACATCGTGGGAAAGGCTCGTCATAAGCTGGCGGTTGGTTTCCTCTGCCTGCCGGACAATCGAAAGTCTGCTTTCATAGGACACAACGATCTCATTGATTTCATAGGCAAGAGGTGCTATCAGTTCATTTGTTGCAGACAAAATACGCCGATTGCCATTTCCATTTTTCACATCAACCAGCGCATCGGTCATTTCTGCTATTTGCTTTTTTACGCGACGAATGAGAAGGATGGAGGTTAGCACAGCTACAATAGCAATCACAACGGACAGGAAAACGATGATCTTCATACCAGCTATACCTCCTTATTAAAGCGGTAGCCAATCCCTTTGACCGTTTGAATATACTTTGGACTGGAAGGATTGACTTCTAATTTTTTACGAAGCCGGCTGATGATCGCCATAATGTTGCTGTCATCATAGAAATATTCTTCGCCCCAAACTTCCTCATAAATCTGCTGTTTTGTCAAAATTTTTCCTTGATGTTTTGCACAGTACAGGAGCAGATCAAATTCCTTTGGTGGAAGTTCAAAAGTGCCGGTTTCCGTCGTAACAGAACGATTTTCAAGGTCAATTTGCAACCCATCAAAATCCAGTTTTTGCATAGTTCCCGTTTGCTGATTAAAGCGGGTGTAGCGGCGAATGAGGGACGCAATACGGGCAATCAGTTCGTCCATATCAAACGGCTTTGTTAGATAATCGTCCGCTCCGGCCCGTAAGCCCCGCACTTTAGAAGCGCTGTCATTTTTGGATGTGAACATCAAAATCGGCAGGCTGTTCTCTTTGCGGATTTCTTCCAGCGTTTCAAAGCCATCCATACCGGGCATCATCACATCTAGCACCACAAGCTGGTATTCTTGCTCTTTTAATTTCTGCAAGCCCTCTTTTCCGGTATTACAAAAATCGGCTTCTATATGTTCTGATTGTACGCTGTGTTTAATCAAAGCGCACAGTTCTCTGTCATCATCTATAATCAAAATTTTATTCATGGCGCAATTCTCTCCCTTGTTTTGTCCGACCATCAATCGGCTTTTCTGCAGTTTTGGGAATCAGCCAAATACCGGCCATCTTTACTGCTCCAGAAATACGTTCACCAGCACAATAATAATTTACTCTACGAGGTGTCACGCCCCACTTCTCGGCGGCCTCTTTTAATGTCATATATTCCATATCGCACCTCCATAGAATCTATTATAGTTCTTTAGCTCGAATAATACAACCTTCAATATTAAGCGTTCGGAAGTGGATGTTAATTAAAGCCACAAGAAAATCTCGTGGCTTTAGCTTACAAATGTTCAAATTTATAGCCGATTCCGGCGACACTCTCAATATAGTTTGGAAGATCTGGTTCAAAGCGCAACTTCTTACGCAGCTTACTTATATGATTATGAATCGCTTTTCTCGAATAGAAATCACAATCCTCTTTCCAAACCAAATCGGTAATCAGTTCGTAAGTAAAAACACGTTTGGGATTGGCAATGAGCAATGCCAGTATATCAAACTCTTTACTTGTCAGGTTGATAATCCGTTCACGAACCCTAACAGTACGATGTTCCAGGCATAGATAAAGCTCGCCTTCTTGTATTTCTGTCAGAGGATTTTTCTCTATTATGGAAGAAGTGTGACAGGAAATGAGTGCCGATCCATGACAGACTTCTTGTTCTAAAATATATTGCATCAGAGCATTCTTTTGTTCCTCGTCAAGAAGTAAGAATAACTTTTCTCCAATCTGCTTTCCAGATTCTTCTATATCCAAAACAGCTAATGTCCCATCACATCACCATCCTTAAACCATTTGTATCTTAACGTTACATAGAAGTGCTAATATACCCAAGAATAATAGTTTTGTTAAATATGTTTTTTCTGTCGCTTAGATACAAGCAGATAAAACAAGAACCAAAGAACACAATGGAGAGTGAGAATAACGATGTCCTTAACCGCTGTTGATGCAGTTCCATTTGCCAAATCCATAATGCCCTCAAAGGTGGCGCTGGACGGAATCAGATAGCAAATGTAGGAAAGGACTTTGTTTCCTGCACCGACCAGATAATTCAGGATTGGAACTGCCATAAATACGATCATCACGATTTTAATATAGACCACGCCTACCATCATGCCATCGGAGAGTTTGCCTACAAACAAACCGATCAGAGCCGACACAAATGCGGAAAGGACGATCAATGCCAGCATGACCGCCGCCCCTGTGAAAGAGAGCCGGAAGCAGATGGCCGCCGTAAGAATAGCGGACAGGCAGCCGAATACAAAACCCACAAAGATTTTCTGCATCATGTACTGCCTGTGCGTCATAGGCAGGATTTCATTGATCAGCGCAACGCCATCCTCTTTTTCGGAAATAATGTTCATGGCATTAAAGGTACAGCCCATGAACATTGCCACGATCAGCGTAATGGCAATAAAGATATTCTGATAACCCGCCATCATATCCGGGCGCTCCAATACCTGCACACTGGCCTGTGCCGCCCATTCCCTCTGCTCGTAAAGAGCCGGGAGCGTGTTGGCTGTCTGCTGAAACATATCCAGTTCATCGCCGGAAAGGATTGTCTGGATGCTGCCGTTAGACATTTCCACACCAATCAGGTTTGTTGACGGTTCATTGATGGCCTCAATCAGTTCTTCCTGTGTGGGATAAACTGTGACAGTACCATATCGTTCCAGCCATGTGTTGACTTCCGAAGTGGTGGCCTTTGCCGTTACTCCAAAATGAAATTCCCCCAATGAAGAAAGGTCAATGGAGCCGACAAAATTCAATGCCACAGCGACCACGATAGGCAGGAGAAATGACATGATACAGAACTTGTCTTTTCGGACACTTTTCAGTTGATAGAGCAGTCCTTTCATGGTCAGCCCTCCTTTCCCATTTCCTTGCGGAACGCAGCTTCTACAAGGAGAAAGAGTAAAATGATTGCGCCTATCGCACCGGCATAGTAGACCGGGTTTGTAGTCGGGACACCGAAAAAGGCGTTTTTCAGTCCCATATATACATGGTAAAACGGGTGGTAATCGATCCACGCCATCTTTACGGAAGTATTTGCCGCCAGAAATACCGGCGTAGCCGCAAAGAGCGCAATTACCAGATACGCCAGTGAAAATTGCTTAAAGTCCCGCAGAAGCATGGTACAGCCGAAGCCTGCCAGTGCCATAATCAAGGAGAGGATAGCGGTCTGCACCAGCACCGCAGGCAAAACCGACATCCCGTCCAACCCCACATTGAACAGAACCATTAAGGCCGCAAAAACCAGATCGGTAATCAGAAAGAGCATGATTTTGGAGCATACAAACAGGCTCTTATGCAGCGGCATAATGGCATGGACGCGGATCACTCCCATCTGCTTTTCCTTAAACAGCACCGAAGCAATCCCCAAAAATCCAACGGCTACAATCTCAATAAAGAGAAGTTCACAGGTGATCTCCCGGCGCTGCTTCATTTCAGGGCTGTTGCTGCCGACGGTTTTTGCTGTATCATTCCCATCTGGGGAAAGCAGGGACAACGCATAGTCTGTTCTGTGTCTGTCTGCTTTTTCGGTGGCCGCATAGAACAGAACATGGGGTGTCTTTCCGCTGGCGTCAATCCCGACACCGTTCGTATCACTGGCAAGGGCATTATTCAGTTCTTCCAAAGAGGACACGGGCCGAACGAGGGAGGAAACCTCTGTCTGCATCCCAGCCGGATCATACAGATACACATTGTAGAGCTGGGCGTCCATGAATTTCACATAGCCGAAATTGATGAACAGCGTGTATAAAACAAGGGAACCCAGCGCCACCAGAAAGAATTTCCCGGACATCATCATCCGGCAGTCTTTTTTGAACAGAGAACAAAGGCTTTTCCACATTAAGACAGCCCCCTTCCCGTGTACTGGATAAAGACATCTTCCAGTGTCGGCTCCTGCGAATGGATGCTGATGATTTCATCATAGGCGAAAGGAATACCGGCTTTCAGTTCAGGCGCTTCTATGGTCTGCTCCTTTCGCTTGCCCTGATAAAGATAGGAAACCACAATGCGGTGATTGCTGTTTTTCTCTTTCAGATTTTGGGGCGTGTCCAGCGCAACGATATTTCCATTCGTGATAAACGCTACACGGTCACAGAGTAGGTCAGCGTCCAGCATATTGTGTGTTGTGAGAAATACCGTTGTGCCTTTTTGCCGTTCTTCCTCGATGATTTTTCTAAAAAGGACAGCGCCGGCGGGATCAAGGCCGCTGGTGGGTTCGTCCAGAAATAAAAGTTTCGGATTGCTGATCAAAGCTCTCGCCATGCTTACACGCTGCCGCATCCCTTTGGAGTAGGAGGACACCGGCTTATTGAGAAAGTCTTTCTTAAATTCCAGTTCTTCCAGCAGTTCTTTTACATCCCGCAGTTGTTCTTTGGGATAAAAGGACGCAAAATAGTTCAGATTATCCACTGCGCTTAAATTAGCGTACAGATAAGGAAACTCAAACAGGACGCCGATCTGCTGAAAAAACTCCTGCGTCTGCACGGTTCTCAAATCCTTTCCGAATAGGGAAACCTCGCCGCCATGCCCTTTTAAGATGCCGGTCAATATCTTTTGGGTGGTGGACTTCCCGGAACCATTCGGCCCCAAAAATCCGAAAATCTCCCCATCTGCCACAGAAAAATTCAAGACATGTAACGCCTGCTTATCCTTTCCGTAGGAAAAAGTCAGGTTTTTAACCTCGATCATCTTCATCACCCCATTTTCCGATCTGGTTCTTTTTCTTCTCCTGTTCCCGTTTGCTCCACCATTTCATAAACTTTACCTTGAACGGGATGCAGATCACCAGCGCCACAACAATCAAAAGCCACCAGTACCATTCCATACCTAAAAACATAATCGCTACCTCCTTTATCTGGAGGGTCATTCCCTCCTTGTGGGATAAAGGTACGAAAATGCGTTGAAGTCGGTGTGAGGTCGCTGTGAAGTTGGTGTGAAATCTTACCGGCAGAAGAAAAGGCCCTGATCTCCATTTGGAAACCAGAGCCTATGAGAGAATATGAATTTGTTATTTTACTGTGGGGAGGGAGAAATAAAAGGCCACGCCCCCCGGCTGATTTTCTGCGCCATAGTGTAGGTGCTGCATGGACAAGACCTGTGCAACAATGGCAAGGCCCAGCCCGGAACCGCTGTATTTGGAATTTTTATCACGATAAAATTTCGACCATATCTTTGACAGGCTTTCTTCCGGGATAGGCGCCCCCTGATTGAAGATAGAGAAGTTCAAAAGGCCGTCTTTTTCAAGCAGGGACAATCTCAAAATCCCGCCCGGCCTGTTATTTCGTTTGGCATTGACGATCAGATTATTCAAGACCTGTTCCATCCGCCCTTTGTCTGTATTGACATAGACAGGATGCTCCGGCAGTTCATATTCCAAAACAAAATCTGCGTCCGGGGTGTCGATCAGCAGCCGTCCTGCCACCGTTTCCAAAAAGTCTACAAAGTCGAACCGCTCCGGGCGGAGCTGGGTAGCCCCATTTTCCAATGCAGACAGATCAAGCAGCGTAGTGATTAAGCGGCTCATGCGTTCTGTTTCCGTTATGATGACCTCGGAATACTTTTGCCGTTTTGCTTCGTCCGTTTCGTCTTGCAATCCCTCGGCATAGGCCCGGATCACGCCCAGCGGAGTTTTCATTTCATGGGAGAGGTTGTCCACCAGTTCTTTACGCTCGGCAAGCAGTCTTTTTTTCTGCTCAACATCCTGCTCTAATTTCCGGTTGGCACCTTCCAGAGAAGAAAACGCCTGTTGCAGATTTTCAGCCATCTTGTTCAGGCTCTCCGCAAGTTCTCCAAATTCATCATGGCTTTCCACATGGCAGGGATGGGAAAAATTAAGCTCTGCCATGTTCCGGGCAGCTTCATTCAGTTCCGAAACCGGCTTTGTGATAAAGCGAGCCATTAGTAGGTCAATGGCACAGACCAGAACCACCACAAAAGCCAGCCAGATCACAAAGGAAATATCTGTGTCCATCGGCAGTTTGGTGGACAGTACATAAGAAATAATCAGGACAACGCCGATCAGTTTGGAGGCCAGCAGGATCTTCTTCCGTATGGTAAAGATGTTCATGTTTTCCTTGATTTTCATACGCTCACCTCGAATTTGTAGCCGGAACGGATCAGGGTGACAATATGCTTGCCCTCATCGCCCAATTTCTGCCGCAAGGTTTTGATATGGGTATCGACCGTCCGTGTTGTTCCCTCAAAGTCGTAGCCCCAAATCCGGTTAAGAAGCTGTTCTCTGCTGAATATCTGGCCGGGATTGCCCATGAAGAAATACAGCAGTTCATATTCCTTGTGGGTTAAATTGATTTCCTGTCCATCTACAAAGACCTTATGAGATGTGGGGATGATCGTAATTTTTCCGGCGTTCACAGAATCGGTAGGTGTGATAGAGGAACGGCGCAGCAAAGCGCCCACCTTTGCCAGTAACACTTTTGGGCTGAATGGTTTGGTAATATAGTCATCAGCTCCCAGCTCATAGCCTTTCAGTTTATCTTCTTCCTCACTTTTCGCAGTTAGCATGATAATAGGGAGGTTGCTCATTTCTCTTGCCATCTTGCAGACGGAAAAACCGTCAAGGTGGGGCATCATCACATCCAGTATCATTAAGTCCATAGGATTGTTTTTCAAGATCATTAGTGCGTCCACGCCATCGTCAGCCGTAAAGCAGGTGTGGCCGCCTCGCTGCATATACTCGGCAATAATGCTCTGCATATTTTTTTCATCTTCCACGATTAAAATATTTGCCATAGAGAGGGGCCTCCTTTCACTTTTTCTTATATCGTCGATCAACCGGTCTTTCTGCCTCTTTTGGTATCAGCCAAACACCGGCCATCTTCACAGCGCCGGGGATGCGACCCTCGGTGCAATAGTAGTTAATCATTCGGGGAGAGATACCCCATTTCTCGCTTGTCTCTTTTAGAGTCATGTAGTCCATATAGTGTCCCTCCAATATGGATTATTATATTTCTTTTGCTCGAAGAATACAACATCCCATATTAAGTGTTTGGAAATAAATATTAAAAACTAAAGCCACAAGATAAAAAATCTCATGGCTTTAGCTTACAAGTGTTCAAATTTATAGCCAATCCCGGCGACACTCTCAATATAGTTTGGAAGATCCGGTTCAAAACGCAATTTCTTACGCAACTTACTTATATGATTATGAATGGCTTTTCTCGAATAGAAATCACAATCCTCTTTCCAAACCAAATCGGTAATTAGTTCGTAAGTAAAAACACGTTTGGGATTGGCAATGAGCAATGCCAGTATATCAAACTCTTTACTTGTCAGGTTGATAATCTGTTCACGAACCCTGACAGTGCGGTGCTCCAGGCATAGATAAAGCTCGCCTTCCTGTATTTCTGTTAGAGGATTCTTCTTTGCTGCGGAGGAAGTGTGACAGGAATTGAATACCGTTCCATGACAGACTCCTTGTTCCAAAATATATTGCATTAGAGCATTTTTTTGTTCCTCGTTAAGAAGCAGAAATAACTTTTCTCCGATCTGCTTTCCGGATTCTTCTATATCAAAAACAGCTAATGTCCCATTATATCATCACCTCCGTAAAATTTTCATTCCACAAAGAACAAAACCCGCCGGATCAGCTCCGGGATATTTACCGGGGCGGTGATATAGTCGTTCACGCCCTCATGCTGGTATTCATATTCCGTGGCAAGGTCGTTGTTCTCGGTGAGGATAAAGAACGGCAGAAGCCGGACAGGGGGATTCTTCATTTGGAACATCCCCGCCACCCGCCGCAGCGTATGAAACAGCTCCATTGCTGTGCCGTCCGGCAGTTCCAGATCACACAAGATCAGTTCTATTTCCTTATCCTCAAAAATCCGGCGCTTGGCCTCCCCAATCGAGGGAATCAAAATCAGGTCAAAGCCCTTTTGCAGCATAGCAGCCCGCAGCACTTCGGCGCTGGTATCTTCTGCATAGACAAAGAGCAGCTTGTGAAAAGTCGGGGCCTTTTCGCCGGATAACTGCCGGTAGGCGTATTCCACCAGCTTATCTTGCAGCAGCAGCCCTTTCATTTTGTCCATGCACAGCGTCGCGCCCCGGCGCATAGCCTCTTGTTCGTAGTCGTCCTTGTCATGGCAGGACGCCAGAATAAAAGGCAGCTCCTTATCTGCGGCCCGCACCTCGTCCAGAAAGTCCATGCCGGAACCGTCCGGCAGGTCGAGATCACAGCAGACCACCAGCGGCATTTCCTCTTGGATGGCGGCCCGCGCTTCTTTCAGAGTGGAAGCCGTTTTCACAGGGTAGCCCCGGTGCTGTAAGTATTTTTGCAGACACCATGTATAGGTGTCGCTGTCGTCAATCAGCAGTATCTTTTTCATGTGTCCTCACCCCCAATATTGATTTACCACAAGCATAAACTACAAATGTTACACAAATGTCCGAGGTGCCTTCGATTTCGACAAAAAAACAGGCTGAATTGTTACAACGCTCGGACATTTCAAAATTTTTTGAGAAATGGCGAAAAAAGCGGGGCAGCACACGCCGCCCCGCCGATCCCATACGGTTATTCCATCGCCCGCATTTGTTCAATCAGGGATTGTTTTTTCTGTCTGCGGATTGTCCAAACAGACAAGATCAGTTCCATTCCGAACAATACCAGAATGAACAGCCCCATTTCCAAAACCGGGAATTGATATGGCACTACTTTTCCGTGTAGGGTAGCGCTGCCCATTTCTCTGCTTACGACGACAGAAATAGGAAGTCCGACAATCAGGATTGCCAATGTTGCAAAGAACGCATAGCATAGGCCCTCGCAGATATTCATTTTGCATAGCTGTTTTTGGGTCAGGCCAATGGAACGCAAAACACTGTTTTCCTGTTTTCTGGACATCTGATTAGAGAGGGTCGTGTTAATCAGGTTGATAACACCAAAGAGGAATACCAGCCATGAAAGAACCTGCATACTACCAAACGCCACAGAATTTTGTGATTTTTCAGCCGCAATCGCTGTATCTATTTCGTCTAAAGCAAGGTTACTATGTTCGGCTACAATATTTTTCAGTTCAGCTTTTACAGTTTCGTCTTTTTTCGGATCGCTTACAATGCTCCATGAGTAATCAAAAGTAGTAATTTCTGGGTGCAGTTCGCAGAATAAATCTTTTGGAGCAAAGAAAACCGAACCATCTGTATGAGAGCGTCCATGTCCGAAAATCACAGGCATTTTTGAAGCGGAAAACATTCCCGATATTGTAACAGGAATGGATTGCTTACCATCCACAGAAGAAAATTCAACGGTGGAACCGACGCCCATATCTTCAAAATGAGCTGCAATCTTGTCGTGAATTACAATACTATGAGAATCTGTCGGCATCGTTCCCGCTGTCAATGCAGCCTCAACCATAGCATAATTCTGGTCGGTCAGCGTATCACATATTCCCGAATTTTGGTTAGCATCTGTTTTAATGCTGGTATAGAGAGACTGTCTAGCTACGATTATATCCGTGACACCATCAATAGATAAAACTTCCTGTTTTAGTTCCTCATTCAGCGGATTACCTTTTACCAACATTTCTTCCGATAGATCTTGGAGATAGATTTTGTAATCACTGTCTGGAAAATATAGTCTTGCAATTTGTTCTGGTGAGCGTACTAAAACAATGGAGGATACCACCATCAGCAAAATTCCGCCGATACTCAAAGATGCAACTATACTAATTGTCTTTTTTCGGTCACGCTTAAAATTCGCAATTCCCATTGAAACAGGATTGAGTTTGATGTTCTTTTTCCGGCTGCGGATGGCCTTTTGCGCCGGGGTAAAACGGACGGCTTCAATGGGGGAAATCCCTGCCGCAATCTTCACCGGCTTACGGATGGAAATAGATACCATGAGCCAACTGCTTATAAGCGTCAAAATAACCGTTGCCACATAGGAAACAGCGTTAAAGCCCTTGGAAAACAGAAGAAAACCGCCGCATATGCCCAGCACTGTGCCAATCAGAATCCCGATACTGCCGAGTTTGCGTCCCTCGTTCTTTACAATCCGCTTGATTTGCTTTGGGGTCGCGCCAATCGTCCGAAGCTGCCCGTAGCTCCTGATTTTGTCATTGATGGAGATACGGAAAATACTTTGAATTACGATATAGCCGCCGATCAGAACAAGGGCAATCACACCTGCCATCAAGGTAAAGTCGTCAAAGGGTTGTTTGGAGGCATAAGTGAAATACCTGTTGTTCATGCTGGGGGTAGGAAGTTCATATTCCTCTGCAATCTCCCTGCAATAAGAGGTTATCAGTTCTTCACCCAACTGGTCGCTGTTTTTGAAATGGACATAGGCGCGATAGCCAGCCGGGTCAAACCCATTCCATTCTGTCAGGGCAGCTTTGGAAAGGATGATCGCGCAGGTATTCGCTTCTTTTTCATTTACGCTGTCCATAATGCCGGTAACAACATAATCACCATGAAAGCTCTCGGTATCTAAGGTCACAGTGTCCCCGATCTTGGCATTGTTTCCATAGGTGGAAAGAAAGTATTCGCTTACGACAACTTCATTTGCTTTTTCAGGAACCCGGCCCTCTAACAGATTCATTTGCGCCTTGGTAATCTCCATCATTTGCGCGTCGCAATACACATAAGACGCATGATAGCCCTGTTCCGAAAGTTCCTCACCGAGCATATAGTAGCCGCCTACGCGCTCAAACTCCGGCACCCCTTTCAGGGTTTCAATGTCGTTTTCCTCTACGCCCAGCCAGACCGCCTCATAAGTATCGACAACCTGATTGCGCTGCATTTGTGTCAGGGAAGTAGATACAATTCCCGTAAAGCAGATTAGAAACGCCGCCAGCGCAACGGCGATCACCACCATCAGATTCCGGCGCTTTTCACTTTGTAAACTTTTCTTTGCCAGCTTCTTTGTAATGGCGCTGGTATCATTTTCAAAAGGCCATGTCATAGCTTGCCACCTCCTTACTCCACAATCTTTCCGTCCTCAATGCGGACAATCCGATCTGCAAGGCGGGCAATGTCGTTGTTGTGGGTAATCATCACGACAGTTTGCCGGAACTCCGCACTGGTGCGCTTGATAAGCCCCAGCACCTCGGCGCTGGTCTTGCTGTCAAGGTTGCCGGTCGGCTCGTCGGCCAGCACAATAGCCGGTTTGGTAATCAGGGCGCGGGCAATCGCCACACGCTGCTGCTGGCCGCCGGAAAGATTGTTCGGCATATTTTTCAGTTTATCTTCCAGCCCCAGCAGGCGAACGATCTCGTCCAAAAACTTCTGATCCACCGTGTCCCCGTCCAGCTCCACCGGCAGGACGATGTTCTCATACACATTCAGGATGGGAACAAGGTTATAGTTCTGGAAGATAAAGCCGATGTTGCGGCGGCGAAAGATGGTAAGCTGTTCGTCGTTCATTTTTGACAGCTCTTTGTCCCGGACAATCACATTGCCGGAAGTAGGGGTGTCCAGCCCGCCCATCATGTGAAGCAGGGTAGACTTGCCGCTGCCGGAGGTTCCCACAACGGCCACAAATTCGCCGTCCTCCACGGAGAAGTTCACGCCATCAAGGGCGCGGGTGATGTTCGGCTCTGTGCCGTAATACTTTTTCAGGTCGATAGTCTGTAAAATGCTCATAAAATTCAATCCTTTCTTTGTTTGTTGTAAATGTGGAACGCTGCTGCGCCGGTGGCCGCCAACTGCACCAGAATCAGCACAGCGAACAGGCCGAAGCTCTCATAGTAGAACAGTTCATCCCAAAATAGGAGAACATCATAGAGAGCAGTCAAGGCAACCGCCCAGCGGATGTGCCGAGCCAGCCATTGCCGGAACACCAGCACAAGGGCAACGGGTAGGACGATCAGCAGCGCCAGATTCAAAATCAATGTCGGGGTCAGTTCCATTGCGTCGCCTCCTCACTTTTGTTGATAAGGTCATTGTAAAACCCAAATGTCCGCGAAATGTTACAGCGGCCAAAAAATTTCATTGAAAATCGGGGTGAAATGTTACAACGCTCGGACATTTCAAAAATTTTTATGACGATTCCCGTATTTGATCTACCAGAGATTGTTTTTTTATCTGCCGAATTGCCAAATACGAGAAAAGCATTTGGATGGCAAGCATCAGTATAAAATAACTGAACATTTCAACTGTCGGAAAATGATAGCTTACTTTTCCAAAAATACTCATTGCACTAAAGACAGTGCAGAGAAGATACCCGATAAGAGTTCCGCATGATATGGAAAGAAGCAGCACCCCTAATGTATAGAACAAGCCCTCTATCAATAACATTTTTGAAAGCTGTTTACTGCTCAAACCAACCGCTTGCAAAACACCCAATTCTCGCTTCCGTGTCAAGATGTTTGTTATCAGTGTATTTAGCAGATTGATAATGCCAAAAACCCCGATAAACATCACAAAAATGTAGACTGGCATACGATAGTTCAATAGTTTTTCGTTGTATGCCTCTACCCAATCATTCAAGGTACTAACATAGAGGCTGGAAGTCGGTGGAATTATCTTTTGGATTTCATCCTTTGCGGCTGCCCATTTACTGTCATCTGTATCTACAATAAATTGATAATTGAGGTTTTCAATAGGAACGATCTTTGACAGCATTTCTAAAGGAATAAATAGCGTATCATATCCGCCATACGGAATATTAGTGTCCACAATTCCCATTACTTTTACTTCCAATGTTTGTCCGCCAACTTCAATCAGAAGTTCGTCCCCAATCGCTGCATCCCACCCAAAAGTTTCTTTCCACTGTGGGCCATTTTCAATAATAATGCCATTATTATTGATTAGTTCCTGTAAATCTGCTGTACCATCAATCAAGTATTCTTCAAGCAATTTTTGAGAGCTTGGCGTATATGCGTCTGAAACAATCGGTTCAATATCCCCCGTTGGCATACGAACATTCAAAACGGTGCCTTGGTATTCTTTTATTTCTTCCACACCATCTATGTCCAAAATGGATTCTCTAAAATCTTCTGTAAGCAGATTCGATTTTTGGAGTTCTGAATATTGTTCGCTGTTATGTGCCTGCGGCCCGTAATCGCCTAATTCAAGGCGAATTTCTCCGTAAGGAAAACTCCTACGCGCCATCGCTAAAGGATCAATGGAATTAAAATATGCAGAGCTTGCCATCAGCAAAATTCCACATACCCCTAACGACAGGATCGTTAAAGCGGTTTTCTTTCTGTTCCTCGCAAAATTAAGGAATGCTAAATTTTTCGCGGATAGAGAACGATGTAACACTTTTGTACTGTTGGACATTACATCATTATTGCCCGCCATATAACGGACTGCTTCAATAGGCGTAACATGAGCAGCAATTTTGGCTGGCTTAATTACAGCAATCATAACACATAGATACACAAACAGAGCTGTGACAGCGGCAATTACAAATACCATTAAAGTGTTCCAGCCTTGCGGGACAAGGACATATCCCGCTATTGCACCGGCTAATATTCCAATCGGAATACCAATTCTGGAAAGATGAAATCCCTCTCTAAAAACGATTCTTTTCATTTGTTTTCCAGTTGCCCCTATTGTCCGCAGTTTTCCATATTCTTTTGTTTTTCTGGCTATGGACACATAAAACAGGCTGTAAATAACAAGAGTACAAGCCAAAGCGATAATAAGACTGATAAATGCTATTACAGTGATATATTGACTGCTTCTCTGTTCAATGAGAGAAAAATAATATGTTGAAAACTGCATTTGCTCCGGCTGTATTTCCAATTCTCTGCACAATGTTGATAATTCAGCTTGTATAGCAGCCTTAGACCAACCATCAGATTCATTCAAACGGATATAAGCGGAGGATGCCGGTTCGCTGATCTTGTTTTCAATATAAGACTGCGACACGAATACGGAATAATTTGAATTTTCGACAGGCAAAATACCACATAAGGTATAATCTTTTTCTCCATCTCCCAGATTTAACGATATAGTATCGCCTATGGATTTGGACAATCCAGCTCTATCAAGAAACGCCTTTGTGATAGCAATTTCATTTGTAGATTTGGGCAATTCTCCCTCTAAATCAGGATATTTTGCTAATTTCATTAGTGTTTCATCCATTGAACGAACGGTTAATTTGTAGTCCCCATAAGATACTAAACCCAATAAATGACTTACACCTACTTGAACCCTATCGTCATTTACTAATTTCGTAATGGTATCATTATCGACTTCATTGATAATTGCTTGATAACGCCCAGCCGCATCATTTAATGATTTTCGCTGCGAAGCAAAAAAATACAAGGTCGTTGTCATTATCAAGCAGGTAGCTAAGGCAATCGTAATGATAATGAGGATGTTTCTACTTTTATCTGCTTTTAAGTTTCGTTTTGCCAACTTTTTTGTAATGGCACTTGTATCGTTCTCAAAAGGCCATGTCATAGTTGTATCACCTCCATATTTGATAAGGGTATTGTAAAACCCAAATGTCCGCGAAATGTTACAGCGGCCAAAAAATTTCATTGAAAATCGGGGTAAAATGTTACAATGCTCGGACATTTCAAAAAAATTTACGGCGGGCAGCCGGAAATGGCCGTCCGCCGCGTTCTATTTTGTAGGCAGCATAATGGAAAATTCCGAACCCTTGCCCGGCTCCGAAACCACTTTGATATAGCCGCCCTGCCGCGTTACGATCTCGCGGGCCAGATACAGTCCAATACCCACACCTTGCTGTTCGTGTACTTCTTCCTCACGATAGAAGCGCCGGAAGATGGCGGCCTGATTGCTTTCGGAAATGCCCTTGCCAGTGTCGGTCACTTTGATCTCCACATACATTTCCCACAGCACCACCGACACAGCGATTTTCCCGCCCGCCGGGGTGTACTTCACCGCATTGTCCAGCAGGTTAAAGAGGGCTTCGGATGTCCACTTGCTGTCATGGGAAACAGTCAAATCCTCCGGGCAGTCCACGGACACGGCGATTTCCTTTTTCTCCGCTGCATACACGATTCCACTCATGGCCTGTGCCACGGTATCAAAAAGGCGGCCCGGTTTCTTATCCAACTGGATTACGCCCGTTTCCAGCCGGGAGGTTTTCACAAGAGCCTGAAAGAGAAAGTCCAGCTTATCCGTCTGGCTGCGGATTCCCCGGATAAAGTCGGTGCGCTCCGCCTCGGTCATAGGCTTTTCCAGCAGGGTGTCCGTCGCCATTTTCAGATTGCTTACCGGCGTTTTTACCTGATGGGAAATATCTGATACAAGGGTCTGTAACTCCTGTCGTTCCTCGTCCACCCGGCGGCGGTTCTCCTGCATGATCTGATAAAGCCTTGCCAGCCGGTGTCCAATTCTGGCAAGCTGGGTTTCGCTGTCCTCCGGGCGCTGAGGCGCTTCATTCCCGGCGATCATGTGGTCTAAGGTCTGGCACAGGTCAGCGGTAAACTGCGACAGCCGCTTTCCAAACGCCTGCGTCAGTACAAAAATCCCCACAAGAGCGCACAGCAGCAGCGCCCCGCCCGTCAGCAGCACCGCAATCTGTTTTGTCACAAAAAACAGGACTATGGTGATCCCGGACATGAAGAGGACAAGCCCCATTGCTACCCGGCCAAACAGCCGCTTTACCGAGAGGTTTTGAAACTTCATTTTGCCTCGCCTCCCGTCCATTGATAGCCCATGCCGTAAACAGTTTTGATGTAGGGCGCGCCGCCGTCGGATTCGATCTTACTCCGAATCCGGCTGATGGAGGTTGTCAGGGTGTGTTCGTCCACATACTTCTCGTCTATATCCCACAGCTTTTCCAAAAGCTGCCCACGGGTCAGCACTTGCCGGGGATTTTTGCGGAACAGGTTCAGCATTTTATACTCCATCGGGGATAGGGTCAGGGGCTTACCATTTAGGGAGGCCGTCTGCTCCGAGAAGTCCAGAAACAGCCGCCCGTCGTCGTAAATGTCCTTAGCAGGCTTGTGGTGTTCCAGCATGGCGAACATGGCTTTGATTTTCCGCTGCAAGGCCCCGATCACAAAGGGCTTTGTGATGTAGTCCACCGCGCCCACCTCATAGCCCCGTATCTGGTCGCTCTCCTGATCGTTGGCGGTCAGGAAAATCACAATGGTGTCCGGGTGCTGAGGCTTTATCAGCTTACATAGCTCAAAGCCGTTTCCGTCCGGCAGGTTGATGTCCAGCAGCACTAAATCAAATTCCCGCTGGCGGATGGCGTTGGCTGCGGTTCTGGCATTTAGGGCAGAAGTCACGCCGTAGCCGTCTGCGGTCAGGTTATAGGCCAACATCTTATTCAAAAAACTGTCGTCCTCGACAATTAAAATCTGCTTCATATTCTCACTTCCTTTGCTTTTTGCAGATAGTATAACAGGCAAATGTCCGCGAAATGTTACAGCGGACAAAAAATTTTAATTTTTTGCATTTCTCTGTTATAGCAGTTCAAAATAACAACTCTATTATAGGCAGTTATCAAAGGTTTATCAATGCGGCAACTGTAAACAGATCCTCTGCCAAAAACTCTTAAAACTACTGGCAACCGAAGAATTTTCACTCACATAGCTGCTCAAAAATTCTTCCATCTGCGGCTGCAAGGCTTCCTCTACATTGAATCCATAAGTCAGCAGCGTGGGAGCGTCATAGATTTCCTTAAATACAGTATCCGGCAGATACACAAAAGGAGCATCAGCGGCGATGTGTGCCTGAGCGGTGGTGCCTGTCGGCGTTTCGGTTTCCGTTCCCACAAGAATTGCTTTTGCAAGGATGGTGCTGGTTTTGACCAGTTCCCCATCCTTGTAGAAGGAAATGCTCTCTCCAACCTGTAACTGATCGGTCAGCGGAGTGTTCCTTGGTTCCTCTGTCAGTTTGTCGATGGGGCAGCCAATAATGACATATTCTCCGGTAGCCATTTTCTGCGTTAAGGTTTCGGCATCCTTTTCGCCTTCAAAAATACGCATATCCGCCCAGAAATTTTCGGAGGCTCCCATCACATTACCAAAATAGCGCCTTTCGGTATCAGAACTTGTGTACAGGCTATATCCCTGATAGCTTTGATTTACGACGCCTTCTTCCTCATGGAATAGCTCTATGCCGCTTAAATCTTCAAACCCATAGTCAACCAGCACATTTCTATCGTCTTTTGTATTTCGGTAAAGATAGCGTTCATCCTCAACTCCGGGCTGTCCGGCAATCAGATCCACCGCCTGCTGTGAGAGCGTATCTTCATGGTGCTGAACGCTTTTCATTACATTAAATGCGGCGGAGTTATAGACATTAAAATCTGTTCTGGTGACACGGTTTACCCACTTTTCTTCATCAAGGCTTTGCGTCACAATGATGATAGAGTTAAACAGGACGATGCACAGAAGCAGGGAAATAATAATAAACGCTGAACGCCTGCGGTTGCGCCCTAAGTTGGAAAAGGCCATACGGGACAGCTTTACCCCATTGGTTCGCTTGGCACTTCTCTTTTTATAGGCGTTCTGCTCAGTGTAGCGGATCGCCTCCAAGGGAGAAATCTTTGCCGCCTTTTTTGCAGGCTTCCGGGTGCTGATAAACACGGTCAAGATTGTAAAGAGAGCGGCGATAACAAAGATCAGAGGCGAGGTCGATACGGATGTACCCACCATAGAGTATTCAAGGTTAATAATCTCTGTCACGATAGGAAGCAGCACCCAACCGGCAAAGAAACCGGCGATCAGACCAATAGGCAGCGCAATCAGCGTGAGCCAGACCGCCTGACGGTTCACAATGCCCTTGATCTGCCGTGTGGAAGTTCCAATCGTCCGCAGCAAGCCGTATTGACGAACATCCTGCATCACAGAAATATCAAAGATATTGTAAATCAGCAGGTATCCGCACACGACAAACATCAGGATAAATACAACAGCAAGCACGATGGACTCTGATGAAGTCAATCCCTGGGACATTTGATTTTCAGAGGCGAGAATGAAATTGTCTGCGCCCATATTCTCTGGATTGCCGCCAATGGAGTAAACGAACTCATTCAACTGCTGCTGAATATTTGCTTTATTCTTCAGCACAACATCGGAAAAAGTAACGCCGGATATTTCATGGTCTACCGCATAAGTGTTCTGGACCACATCGGGGTTTTCCTTTATAAACTGCTCTGAAACAGTCGCAACGCTCACAGAGTCATTGCTTGCTTCCCACCAGCCGGAAAGCACCATATCATAATGATAAGTTTTCCCCCGCAGTTCAAATTCCAACGGAACCTCTGCGCCGATCTCAGATTCTACACCCAGCGCCTTCAGCGCCAAATCCGTGGTGGCGATCTCATTCGCTTTCTCCGGTGCAGTTCCGTGGGTAGGCACACAGAAGGTCAGCTCCTGCTGCACACTGTCCGCGTAATTGATCTCAATGGAATGGCTGGAAGTATTGCTTGCATAGCCAATGATACGCCGGTGGCCTGCCTGCTCCACAAAATCGCTGTTTACAAGCTGCTCGTACTGTTCCTCCGTCATATACCCCAAAGTGCCATCCGCCTTGCTGCCTTTCTGCATTTGCAGAGAGAGTTGGATGGAGGACGCCATATTGAACGCCAGGGAAGTGATAGAGGTAAACAGGAAAGCGGTCAGGATGATTGCCAGCAGCGCAGCCAGATTGCGAACCTTATTCTTCTTGAAATAGCGTTTGGATAACTTGGTTATCACTTTGGAATTATTGTTGCCAAATAAAATATCATTCATAGTCCCACCCCCTTACTGTACAATCTTGCCATCTTCAATCCGAATAATGCGGTCGGCAAGCTGGGCAATCTCATTATTATGGGTAATCATTACGAGGGTCTGGTGGAATTTCACGCTGGTAACTTTCAGCAGGCTTAACACATCGCTGCTGGTCATACTGTCCAGATTGCCCGTTGGCTCATCCGCCAGAACGATAGCAGGCTTCGATACCAGAGCGCGGGCGATGGCTACACGCTGCTGCTGACCGCCGGAGAGATTGCTGGGCATATTGTTCAGCTTATCCTCCAGCCCCAGCATCCGCACCACTTCTTTCATAAACTTCTTGTCTACCTTGTTTCCGTCCAGTTCCACAGGCAGAACAATGTTTTCAAAGACATTCAGCACTGGCACCAGATTGTAGTTCTGGAAGATGAAGCCGATTTTTCTCCTGCGGAAAATGGTAAGCTGCTCATCTTTCAATGTAGAGAGGTCGCGCCCATCCACAATAACCTTGCCGGAGGTAGGCACATCCAGTCCGCCGATCATGTTTAGCAGCGTGGATTTGCCGCTGCCGGAGGTTCCAACAATCGCTACAAATTCCCCCTGCTCAACAGAGAGGTTCACACACCCATTGTAACGAACAAACCTCACAGAAATGTCACGAGCCACAAAAAATTTCCACTAAATTCGGCCCCAAATGTCACAAGTTCGTGACATTTGAAAAACCGGGAGAAAAATCCCCCGGTTTTTCGTGTCCCACAGCCGCATACGACGGCGCAGGAAGTATTCACTTGATATGGCTGCGCCTGTTATTCATTTACCCGAAGCCGCTCTACGACACTCCGATTGTTAAGGAGTCGGAGTGCGACAACGGGAACGATAAACGCCAGTGCCAGAAAGAGAACCAGCATAATCAGTGCAGGTAGCAAGGTCATCTGGAATGTCATCATGATACTGGTTGGACCGTTTTCTACAAAAGCCCTTACCAATGTCATGCCAAGTGCCCCCGCAGCCAGTGTACCGACAATCCCAGCCAGTAGCACATAAGAGAAGCTTTCAGAAATCATCATCTTTCGGAGCTGCCGGTTCGTCATGCCGATGCTCTGCATGGTGGCAAACTCATGGCGGCGGGTAATGATGTTGGTCATAACCAGATTGATGAAGTTGATCAGGCCCACCAGGGCAAACACAGCGCCGATCACTCCGCCAATCAGCAAGACAACATTTTTTACACTGGAAACAGTCCCTTTCATCGTCAGAATGGAGGTATAGGAAACATCTGTATCCTGCATCAGATGGTTTTCCATCTCCTGCTGGTACTGTTCCTCTACATCAAAGAGGAAGCCGTACAAGGTTGGGGTTTCATAAATCTCCTTGAATTTATTTTCAGCCATAAAGATTTTTGGACCGTCTATTATTTGTGAGATATTTGCACCGCCGCCAGTCACAGTCACATCGCTATGAGTAGCTACGGCTTTAGCGATAATGGTAAACTCCTCGGTTGGAGTTCCATTTTCATAAAATTGAATGGTATCTCCAACTGATAATCCACGATAAGCGGCGGCATCCGCCCCACCAAAGTTACCATGATCGTTATATTCGCCCATTAAAATTACATTGTTGCCATTCCAAAGTTTGTCTTTTAAGACAGATAAATCAGTTTCACCTTCAATAATGTCCAGCCGATTGAAGAAGTTTTCCGAAAAGCCAAATACATTCCCGAGAGGGTGGTTATCCGCAGTTAGAGCGGCATAGTCCCTTTCTGTTCCTGTTTGGTAAACACCTAAATTGAGATGTTCCGGCATCATTCGCTGCTCCTTATATGTGTTATCAACCACATAGGGAGTTCCCCAGTCACAGGAGATATGGTCATCTTCAAAAGTGTTCCGGTACAGGTAGACTTTGTTTGTGACTCCAGGCTGTTCTTTGATTTCTTCTGTCGCCTTTTCTGGAACAGTGCTGTTATGCCCAAAGTCATTTCCAAACGCCGCTTGAATGCCTGGACTATATACTATAAAATCACTTCGGGTCTGGTTTTCGATATAGGCATCTTCGTCAAAACTGCCACTCACTATGAACACCGAATTCAGAAGGACAATGCTCAAAGTCAGAGAAATCACAATAAAGACCGTCCGGCGCTTATTGCGCTGAAGATTGGCCTTCGCCATACGGGGAATAACTGCTCCGGCATCTGTCTTTTTTCGTTTTATGGAAACGGTATCCTTCTCTACATAGCGGATAGCCTCGATAGGTGACACACGGGAAGCTTTCTTTACCGACTTTCTGGTGCTGATATAAACCGTAAGCCCTGAGAACAGAATCGCACCTGCGATAATCCCCAAATATGGGAGTGTGCCGACCTCAATATTTCCGCCGCTGTAATCAACAGCAAATATTCGCAGTGCAGCAGGCAGAATACTGCGTCCAAGCAATGTGCCAAAAAGCAGACCGAGTGGCGTACCCATTAAGAATAGATACAGCGCCTGCCGGTTGACCAAACGCTTGATCTGCTGGGAAGTAGTTCCCACGGTCCGCAGTAAGCCATACTGCCGAATATCATTGGTAACTGCAATCTCAAATACATTGTAAATCAGCAGATACCCACAGAACATGAACAGGATACCGAAAACACCGGCTACCAGCCACATCATAAGACCGCTGTCATTAGAGACGATGGGGTTAGGGGCAACGCGAACCGCGTTGGCTGCATTGACATCGTCTGGATTACCGCCGATATTGCGGACAAGCTCTGAAATGCGGTCCTTCACCATGTAGTTATCCCGCATTACTACATCGGATGTATAAATACCACAGCCAACACGTCCCTGAGCAATATCGCTCATCATTTCTGCGTTTTCTTCCAGAAAGGCTTTGGAAACAATGACCGATTCGGATTTTTCGTTTGGCGTGTCATAAATACCGGATACGACCATATCAAAATGATAAATCTGACCGCTTTGGCGAGCCTTTAATTCAATGGGAATTTCCGCCCCGATTTTTTCTTCGATGTTCAGATCCTTCAGTATATTGGCAGAAACCAAAACCTCATTTGCTTTTTGAGGGGCAGAGCCTGTACGCGGCGTCAGCATCCGAATCTCCAACTGGGCCTGATCGGCGTAATCGACCTCTGCAACACGCCGGTTGGTGTTGGTCATAATATCAATAGGTATCCAGCAGCCCACCTTTTCAAACATGGCATTTTGTTTTAACTGCTGAAACTGCTCCTCGGAAAGTCCCTGTACCAGAGCATCAGCAGATGACCCCATCAGTTTTGCCATGCTGTATTCCAGCGTCCCACTGGCTCCCATGCCAATGGTCAGGACTGCCGTAAAGAGAAAGGTTGTCAGGGCAATCGCAATGACCGCAATCACATTCCGCATTTTGTTACTGCGAAAACTGCGATTTGCCAGCTTTTTGATGACAGCCTTGTTGTTATTGCCAAATAGAATGTCATTCATAGTCGCGTCCCCCTTTACTGAACAATCTTACCATCCTCGATCCGAATGATACGGTCAGCAAGCTGGGCAATCTCACTGTTATGGGTAATCATCACAAGGGTCTGGTGGAATTTCTGGCTTGTGGTTTTCAGAAGCCCCAGCACATCGGCGCTGGTCTTGCTGTCCAGGTTGCCGGTGGGTTCATCAGCCAAAACAATAGCGGGCTTTGACACCAAGGCGCGGGCAATGGCTACGCGCTGCTGCTGGCCGCCGGAGAGGTTATTGGGCATATTGTTCAGCTTATCCTCAAGCCCCAGCATCTGCACTACTTCGTTCATAAACTTCTTGTCTACCTTGTTTCCGTCCAGCTCCACAGGCAGCACAATGTTTTCAAAGACATTCAGCACCGGCACCAGATTGTAGTTCTGGAAGATAAAGCCGATCTTTCTTCTGCGGAAAACGGTCAGTTCCTCGTCTTTGAGTTTGGACAACTCCTTGCCATCCACGACCACCTGGCCGGAGGTGGGCACATCCAATCCGCCAATCATGTTCAGCAGCGTGGATTTACCGCTGCCGGAGGTTCCCACGATGGCTACAAATTCGCCCTTTTCTATGGAGAGGGTTACGCCATCCAAGGCTCTGGTAATGTTCGGCTCTGCGCCATAATATTTTTTCAGTTCAGTCGTTTGCAAAATGCTCATAAAGAACACCATCCTTTCTTTTTGATAAACCTATTGTAACGACCAAACCTCACAGAAATGTCACGAGCCACAAAAAATTTCCGCTAAATTCGGCCCCAAATGTCACGAAGCTGTGACATTTCAGTTTTTGGGGCGCGCTTGCGCTACTTTCGGAGCAGGAAAACAGAAAAGGTCGAGCCTTTCCCAACCTCAGACGCCACCCGGATATAGCCGCCCTGCAAGGTCACAATCTCACGGGCCAGATACAGGCCAATCCCAATGCCGTCCACATCATGCACCGCATCTTCCCGGTAAAACCGTTTGAAAATCGTCCCCTGGTGCTGCTCCGAAATGCCGATGCCGGTGTCGGCAATGTCGATCTTCACATACATTTCCCAGCCTTCCACGGACACACGGATCTGTCCGCCTGCCGGGGTGTACTTCACTGCGTTGTCCAGAATGTTGAACAGGGCTTCGCTTGTCCATTTTCTATCGTGACACGCATCCAAATGCTCCGGGCATTCCACCTGCACATCTATTTGTTTCTTTTCGGCATTGAGCAAAATCCCGCCCAGGGCAGCGGCAAGGGTATCATAAACCGGCTGCTGTTTTTGCTCCAGCGAAATGACTCCGGTTTCCAAGCGGGAGGTTTTAATCATGGCTTGCATTAGGAAGTCCAGCTTATCAAGCTGGCTGGCCTGAGCTGTCAGAAATTCCTTTTGCTTCTGCGGAGGAACCTCGTTTTCAAGCAGCGTGTTGTTAATCATCTTCAAGTTGGCAATCGGGGTCTTGACCTGATGGGAAATGTCAGAGATCAGCTCCTGCAGGTCAGCCCGTTCCTTTGCGATGCTGTTTTTATTTTCCTGCATAACTTCGTACAGCCGCCCCAGCCGGTAGTTGATTTTATAGAACAGGCTTTCTTCCTCAACCGTCTGCTTGGGCTGCATATCCCCGGAGAGCATATCATCCATCTGACCACAAAAGGCATCGGAGAACCGGACCAGCTTCCGGCGGATCAGAGCCACAAAGAAGATAACGCAGAGCAGTACAAAAAGACTGAACAGGAACACACAGCGGACAGCAGTTATATTCTGGGTCAACAGATAAACAGCGGCAGAAACCGTACCAACGGCCAGCAGCAAAAGCGTCCCCAAAAGGATACAGGCTTTGTTGATGGAGAGTTTTCGCATATTCATTTCGATGCCCCTCCGATCCACATATAGCCCATGCCGTACACTGTCTTGATGTACTGGCGTCCATCCGTTTCAATTTTATTCCGCACCCGGCTGATGGCCGAGGTCAGGGCGTGTTCATCCACAAAGTTCCCATCGGCATCCCACAGCTTTTCAAGCAACACCTGTCTGGTCAAAACATTCTGCGGATTTTTGGTCAGTATTTTCAACAGCCGGTATTCCAACGGAGTGAACACCAACGGCTTGCCGGACAGGGAAGCAGTCATTTCCGAGAAATTGATGGATAGTGCGCCATCCTCATAGCAATCGCCGCCAGATTGTTTTGCCAGCCGCCCCAGCACCACGGACAGCTTTTTTTGAAAGACGCTCATGGGGAAAGGTTTGGTCACATAGTCCTCCGCACCCAGCTCATATCCTTTGAGCATATCACTTTCCATATCATTTGCGGTCAGGAAGATCACCGCTGTATCCGGCCGGCGCTCCTTTACCTCACGGCAGAAATCAAAGCCGTTCCCATCCGGCAGGTTTACATCCAGCACAATCAGGTCATAGTCCTGCTTGGTCAAAAAGTTGCTGGCTGCTGATTTTGTCAATGCAGAGTCCACGACATAGCCAGCAGCATCCAGGTTATAGCACAAGGTATTATTCAAAAGTCGGTCATCCTCGACTACTAAAATTCGCATTGTATCACACTCCTTCATTCTTAGTGTATCATCCAAATGTCACAGAAACCTCACGAGAAGATTATTTTTTGTTTTCTTTTTGCGCTTCTTCATGCACTTTAGAAGAATAACAAATTTATTATAAAAAATTATCGAAGTATTATCAATGCAGCAACTGTAAACAGACTCTCTGCCAAAGACTCTTAAAACTACTGGCAAGCAATGCAATCTTACGTAAGATTGCGTATTTAGCAGAAATCCCGTTTCCGGAATTCCTGCTAATGCTTGTTGGTGACATATCCCCAAACCCCTGAGATCATTGCCGGTGGCAATGGCTGCGCGTTCCATTGGAACGCTGAAAACCAAAAGCAGACAAATCTTATTGACGGGATTTTTCTGTGCTGCGCTGCGGTTGTGCTGATTGTAGTTTACGCAAGGCTTCTGCCAATTCATCATCATAAACACGAATATCGTAACCGCATACATTGAAAATCGTATAGTCCGTTTCATAATCGTCCCAGACAGCCAGATTTTCTACAACGATTTCTGGGAGTTCGCAAAAGAGCGTTTCTTTCTCTTGTCGTCGTTTTAATTTCTGCTGGTAGTCCTTAACAACATGACGGACAACTTTCTTCAAACAACTTTCAAAACGGCATTGAACTGTTTTCTGGAAGTCAGACGGTTTCATCAATCTCACCCCCTTTCCGCTATGACGTGAAAAGTGGTTCTCCCTCTTTCCGCACCATATAGGGAACGGCAGGTGTGATTTGTTAAGTTGAGAACTCAAAAAATCCAAAATTTTTCCAGAATGAAAAAAGCCCGCACAAAACAGACTGTTTGCACGAGCGAATGAATTTATATATCTAATTAACGATTTTATTGATTGCTTTTTCCATTTATAGCCGATAGATTTCTTTAAAACATTCCATGAAACATACTCCTTGATTTACACATCAAAATTATTTTCCAAAATCATAAAGTATATTTCTAAATAATTTCTAAATGTACCATAGACTTCTTTGTTTGATGTGGATAGCATAAAAACCTTATGATACAATATCTAATTAAAGGAGATGAAATCACATGAATAAAATTGCTATTATTGAAGATGATATAGACATTTGCAATATGATTGCAAAATTCTTAGAAAATAATAAATATATCGTTCATTATGCCTTGAATGGTGCAGAGGGAATAGAATTATGTAAATCGCTTGTTCCAGATTTAATAATACTTGATATTATGTTACCGAAGTTAAATGGAAATGATGTATTACAGAGATTGCGTAAATTTACAAACGCTCCTGTCATTGTTGTTTCCGCCAAAACAATGGTACAGACAAAAATAGATTTATTAAAATTAGGTGCTGATGAT
Source organism: Mediterraneibacter sp. NSJ-151 (assembly GCF_022487435.1). Classification (NCBI taxonomy): domain Bacteria; kingdom Bacillati; phylum Bacillota; class Clostridia; order Lachnospirales; family Lachnospiraceae; genus Mediterraneibacter; species Mediterraneibacter sp. NSJ-151. The sequence continues at coordinate 220,650 of NZ_JAKVPP010000005.1, forward strand.
TATATGACTAAGCCGTTTGACCTGCATGAGCTTCTTGCTCGTATTGAAGCAAATTTGAAAAGGACTTCAAATACGTCCTGTCAAAATGATACTTTGACATATAGAGATATTGAAATCAATAACTCTCTAGTTTATATCAAAGAGGTATTAGTATCTTTTACATCAACCGAGTTAAAGATTTTAAGACTATTATTGCAATATCCGCAAAAAATTTTTTCAAAGCAAAATTTATATGAATCCATTTGGAATAAAACTTATGCTTATGATGATGATACGATAAATACCCATATCAGTCATATTCGTAAAAAAATTAAGGCGATTACAAATGAAGATTATATACAAACCATTTGGGGAATCGGTTATAAAATTAAATAACTTTAGATTTTCTTTAGACTTATTAGATATAGTGGCATAGAAAGGAGTGTTTAGAATGACAAAATTTATATGCGAAACAAAAAATCTAAGCAAAAAATATAAAGATTTCTATGCTTTAAAGAATGTGAACTTAACTATTCCAAAAGGAGAAATCTACGGTCTTGTAGGCGAAAATGGGGCAGGAAAAACGACTTTAATCAGGTTATTAACAGGTCTTAATTTTAAGAGCGAGGGAGAAATTATCCTATTTGGACATAAGGATAATCTGCAACATGAAAGGTCAAAAATCGGTTGCACGATTGAAATGCCTGCGTTATATAAGGATATGACAGCTTCTCAAAATTTGGAAGTACAAAGAATACAACGAGGTATTCCAAATAAAAAATGTATTACCGATACTCTAGAGTTGATAGGCTTATCCAATGCTGGTAAAAAAAGAGTAGCAAACTTTTCTTTAGGAATGAAACAAAGGCTTGCTTTAGGCGTTGCATTATTAGGCGAGCCAGAATTTTTGATTTTGGACGAACCCGTCAACGGACTTGACCCAACAGGAATTATTGAATTAAGAGAACTTCTTAAAAAATTAGTAAAAGAACGAGAGGTAACGATTTTAATATCCAGCCATATATTAAGTGAATTACATCAGCTTGCTACCTGTTACGGATTTCTTCATAAAGGAGAACTTTTGAAACAAATTTCTACCGAAGAATTAAACGAAGAATGTAAACGCCATATTTGTTTAAGGACAGATAATATCCAAAAAACCACTCTTTTATTAGAGCAAAAGGGAAATATTAACAATTACTCCGTTTACCCCGATAATTCTATTCGGATATACGAGTGCTTAGATAATGTAAGAATGATTTCTAAATTACTATCCAGTAATGGAGTTATTATTGATGAAATTTCTGTGCAAGGAGAAAATTTGGAAACATACTTTGAAAATCTAATAGGGGGACGAAAAAATGTTTAATCAAATAAGAGCAGAATTTTATAAGTTATTTCATACAAAGGCATTGTACTTAACCTTTGCTTTGATTTTAGCAGTCTTTGGAATTTTCTCCATAGGCGGTCAGCAACAATTTGTGGCATCAAGTTCAAGTTTAGACAAAACATGGAAAATAGGAGAAACTGTTGGATTTCTTGCTCGTGCTTATAGCGATACAGCACACCCATTGATTGAAGAAATAATAAGGACAGCCACATCTTATACTGTATTTTTCTGGCTGATTGTTCTTATATTTTCTGTCATTTTCTTTTCAAGAGAATATACGGATTCAACAATTAAAATTGCAATCGCAAGCGGACAAAGCCGAATTAAGTTTTTTGTTGCGAAATATATTGTGATTTCGATTACCAGTATATTTCTATACTTTTCATTTATTATGATTGCATTTATAATAGAATGTGCGAAATTTAATATTCCAATACAACTGTTTCCAATGCTGAAAATTGCAGGACTAAATTGTATGATTATGGGAGCATTTATCGGAATTACACTTATGTTATGTGTAATATTCAAACATACGGCAATCGTTGTAGGTGCTATGTCATTGTTTACATTTAGCGGACCGCTTATCTATATGATGACATGGGATAATATGTCAACTCAATCATGGAGAGTTCTAACCTATTTAAAAATAAATCCTATGTATTACTGGATGAATACCTGTTCTTATAATATGATAAATAATTTAGAAATCAATATTTTGATTTATTTCGTGGGAACTGTAATTATTACATTTCTTGTTTCAGCATTGATACTAAGAAAGCAAGAAATACGCTAATCATAACAGAAAGGGGAAATGCGAATATGTTATATTTCTTATTGATTTGCTTTATTTTCATATTAGCATTTTCCTTATTCTCTATTATCAGAACAATTCGCAACATAAATAAGCAAATAAAGCAACAACGGAAAATACGAGTATCTTTATCAAATAGGGACATTGAAGAATTAGCTTATGCAATCAATCAAAAAGATAATCTACATAAAAAATTACAGGTTCAAATTAAGCAGGAAGAAGAACAGTTAAAACAGTCTATATCTAATATAAGCCACGATTTAAGAACACCTTTGACATCTATACAAGGCTATTTAACACTTCTGCAAGAATGTGAAGATAAACAGGAACAAGGACAATGCATTAAAATCATTAAGGCAAAAACAGATTATCTCACGGATTTAGTACAAGAGTTTTATGATTTATCTGTGATAGAAAATGAGCAAGTTGATGTTGAATGTGAGCGTGTTGACATAAATAGAATTGTTACAGATTGCTTAATTGAAAAGTATTATGAATTTGGAGAAATCCAACCAACCATTCAAACAGAAAATACTCCTGTATGGATATACGGAAATAACCTTATCTGTAAACGAATTATTGAAAATTTAATTGTAAATGCACTTCGTTATTCAGATAATTACATTGAAGTTTCTATCAATCAAAAAGGAGTGTTCACAATTAAAAATTCAACAAAATCCCTTGATGATATTGATGTAAACTTATTATTTAACAAGTTTTATACTGTTGATAAATCACGCACCAAAGGAAGTTCTGGTCTGGGCTTGTATATTGTAAAGGAATTGCTGAAAAAGATTGACGGTAAAATTGAAAATGTAAGTTACGAAAAAAATATTTTGTCTATTAGCATTTGTTTTCCCTTGTATAATGATAAAAAGTTACTGTGATCAGAACATCTGAATACAGTAACTTTTTTAGTAGCTTTAACTCTCTTTTATAAGTTTTTCAAAATATTCTCTTTTCTTCTCTGGAAGTTGATTTAAAAATTCTTCCAGCCATTTTTCTTCTTCTTCTTCTAAAATTCCCTCGTCCTCATAATACTCTGGATATTCCAAATATATTTCATGTTCTCTTTCTTCTCGTTCTTCGTCAGCTTGTGCTAAGTCCATATATTTTCCAATAAGGAATTGAAGATATTGACTATACCCAAGAGAACTAACTAAATAAGTAATTCGTTCATAGTCTTTCAATGTCATTTCTTTTTTTCCAGTTAAAAGGTCATGGTCGTAAGAAGAACAAACTTCTAAAAATTCCTGTTCCTGCGTTTCTGCTTTTTTCATTGTTCATACGGAATTTTCCATAAGGTAAGAGGTCAGCAGAAGTAGAAGCGATACCCTCAATATCGGTACGAATTATCTTTACCACTTCATTTTTCTTGTATAACTTGCCCTCAACCAATACCGCATTATCATTTAAGGAAATGATGTCAAAGGCAGTATCTTTCAAAGTAGCACTTCCTTGTGGCTTTGTATCGCCCGTTTCTAAATCTCGTTTCTGAATTTTGACACCGCCACGGATAACCTTGTCTGATACGGAAAACTGGTTACTTCCAGTAAGTACGGCAAGGTCGCCGTCCTCTGTAATTTGTGTAAGGTATAAGCCCTTAATCTGTTCGGACTTATCGCCAGCCTGCATATATGCACCGTCCAGCAAGTAACCGTTTGGAGCTTTTGTTTCTTCTACGGTTAGTGTTCCAAGTGGAAGAACTGCCTTGCCGTCCTGCATATAGAAACTGTCGCCAGATACTTTGTATGTGTCCGCTAATTTTGTAACATAATGGATTGTACCGTCGCTGTCTGTTTCGGCGATTGTCTTTGTAACCCATGTTCTTGTAGCTTCGGCAGGGAGATTGTCTTTATTGTAGAAGCCAGTATAATACTTCCATGTAAATTCCGCACCTGCTAAAGAAGCGTTCCCCTGCGGATTGTCTTTCTGTGTTTCCATATCAATCTTGAAGAGTTCAATCAAAGTGTCTGTTACCTTTGGTGTATCTGATACGTTCAAGGTCGCTGTCTTTCCAGCTTCAACCTTTAAGGAATATATATTTGTATCAACCTTATATCCTGCTGGTGCGGATAATTCCTTGATATAGACTGTGTCAGCCTTTACCTCTACGACATCTGTATTTCCGTTTTCATCAGTCGTAAGGGTGGCAAGCTGTTTCGTGCAGTCCTTATCAGCAAAGACACCGTATGTCGCACCAGCGATAGAGTAATTCCCGTTACCGTCTGTAATGCTGGTATTACTGGAAGTCTTTTGAAGTTTCGCATTTCCAACATTGAGTTTCGCCCAGAATTGTCCCAATTCCTGCCCCTCGCCAGAGTAGATATAACCGCCACATTCATAGCGTCCTTTATTCTCTTTGACAAAGGCTCTTGCACCAGAGAAAACTTCGTCCTGCGTAGCTTTTGGAATTTCATCATAAGAAGCTCGCACGTTGTCGCACTGCCAGCCAAGATGTACGCTCAATCTCTGCCAGACCACACATTGTTCCAACAGATAGACTTGCTTGTAGTTCAATTCCTTGTGAGTTTCGCCATACTGTTTGACATACTCTAAGGATAACGCCACATCTGAAATCTGGTCGGCACTCATACGTGAGCTTGCGTCAGCTCTGGTCTTGTAACCATTCTTAAAATCTGTATTGATGTCGATACAATAGGCAGTTTCGCCCTCGACTTTCATATAGCCCTCATTGAATGTCGAACCGATAGAACCGTCATTCATTACTTTTTCAATGATACCGACACGCTCTGCACTTTCCGTCCAGTATTGCTTACTTTCTGCATGGACGGGTGTAGTCGGTAAAGCAGTAACGACAGTTGCAAGAGCTAAGAAGCACGTACACAATCGTTTTAACATCTTTTTCATAAAATCTAATGCTCCTTTCATTTTGGGTATAAAAATAGACGCTCATTTCTGAACGTCTACATTATTGAAAGGCTTGTCCTCTCACACATATTCTATTTTAATAGGTACAACAGTTGCCTTTCTCCTTGTATTTTCGTTGTTTTCATCACTTGCGTTATCTACAACCTCCATGTGGTGGGGAAGAAATCTCTAATAGATATTCCACATTGGCCCGAACATTATGAAGTTCTTTCATATCATTTTTGGCCTGCTTATAGGCAGAATAGGCTTTCCGTTTTTGTTCCAGAAGATCGGTGTATTCCTCTCGGAGAGATTTGACAGAGGGGAGCTTTTTGATTCCCAGTTCGTCAAAATGATTCTTCGCTGTCTGGTGCAGTAAGATTTCCGCCTCATGTGCAACATGGAATTAAAAGGCTGAGCGCCAGCGGAAAAGATACCTCCTGTCTACGCATTTAGGGCGTTAAAAGTCCACGGAAATCAAGGGTTTTTCCGCATGGCCGGCAGGCAGGTGGATAAAGTTATCCTGTTCCCCGCAAAACGGGGTTCTAAATGCGGGAAAAAGGACAAAAAAGAAGCGCCAGATGCAGAGGCTTTGATACCTCTGCGCCCGGCGCTTTTTCAGCCTATTAGCTGATCTACATAGGTAATTAGAGGGTGCAGATGTTTCAGGCGAAACATCTCAAATAACTTATCTGGATTTACCCATTGAACATCCACAACTTCTGTTTCCTGTAAACGCATTTCTTCAATCTTTATATCCTTATGAAATAGCCAAACATCGTAAAAATCCTGCACATTTTCCCGTCTGCTCTGATAAATCAATTTTTCACTTCCGGGAGTAAGCAGTATTCCTAATTCTTCTTTTACCTCTCGGATTGCTCCTTGTAAACTGGTTTCCCCGGAAAGTACAGAACCACCCGTACATTCCCAATAAAGAGGGTATTGCTTTTTCGGATGCCGCTGTGATAAAAGATACTGCCCCTGCTGGTTGACGATCCATACACTCACAGATAAATGATACAGCCCTTTGGGTATGATTTCTCCACGGCACACTGTTATTCCAGACTTTTCCCGTTTTGCATTATATAAATCCCATTTTTCCATTTTCATACCTCTTTGTGTGGGATCGGTGCTTGCCGAAAATCAAGTAAGTAAATATCCGCAATCCTTTCTATTTCTGTACGCTGATCTGCGGAATACTTATCATAAATCCCGCCTGCTAACATACGGGCTGCCTTTGCGCTTTTAATTGCTGGAAGCACATCATCAAACACAATACAGTGTTCAGGTGCAACCCCTAATTTTCTTGCGGCCAATTCAAAGACATCCGAATATTCTTTTCCCCGCTGAACCTCATCTGTTGAACATAGAGCGTCAAATAATTCTAAAATAGAATTGTTCTTTAAGCATGGAATATAGAGCTTTTCCGGCAACCCCGTAGCAACTGCAAGTTTTATTCCATGTTCTTTTAAGCGCAGAAGATAATCAAGGGCATGGGGCAGCAGACCGACATGGTTACTGTATTCCTCGACCGCCATATTATTCCATTCCTCAATAATTCCCTCTACCGTTTCCTGCAATCCAAAAAGATCAATGGTATATTGTGCGGCTTCCTCAAAACTCCTTGCACATATTTCAGTTACATAATTTTCCGGGACAGGAAGATTTCTCTTTTTCAAAAACTGAATATCTATATGCTCCCATACATCCATTGAATCCAGAATTGTTCCATCTAAATCAAAGATTGCCGCATTAAAATCCATGTTTCTTTTCCTTTCCGCAAAATAAATCTTTCAGTTCCGCAGCAGCAGCTTTTATATCGGACTGCGCTATGATGGCAGATACAACAGCCAGCCCGTCAATTCCCATGGGCTTGAAACGCCCTGTATTTCCTTTATTGATACCGCCAATAACAACGATCGGCAAAGAAACGGCTGTGCGGATTTTCTGTAATTCCTCCATTGATACAGAATCAGCGTCGGTTTTAGTTCCAGTAGGGAACATTGCGCCAACTCCCAAATAATCTGCACCATCCTGTTGTGCCTGTATTGCTTCTGCAATGGAAGATGCAGATACTCCCAACAGCATATTTTCCCCAATTACTTTGCGGACGGCAGCCGCAGGTAAATCATGCTGTCCAATATGTACCCCCGTAGCCTGCACAGCCATTGCAATATCTATCCGGTCGTTTATGATAAGGGGAATATGGTATTTATCCGTAACCTGTTTCACGGCAACAGCCTGATTGTAAAATTCTAATGAGGACAATTCTTTTTCTCGGAGTTGTATCATTGTGCAGCCTCCTAAAATTGCCTGTTCTACCGCTTCTGTCAGGCTATCGCAGCTCATTAGTTGACGATCAGTAACAAGATAAAGTGTATAATCAAAGTTCATTTTGCACCTGCCTATTCTTTAGATAAACCATGCTGATACAATTCGTAGAAATGGTGCGTTGGGCCACAGCCTTTTCCAATCGCAAGAGAGTGTTCGATTGCCATTGTGACATAAGCCTTTGCAGATTCGACTGCAAGCGGAACACTTTTTCCCTTTGCAAGCTGGGAAGCGATTGCAGAAGAAAAGGTACAGCCTGTCCCATGAGTATTTTTCGTATCAATGCGGGATGTTTCAAAATGGTAGAAATTTTCTCCATTAAATAGGACATCAACAGCATTTCCTATATGATGTCCACCCTTGACAACAATCGCCTTACAACCCATGGCATATATTTTTCTTGCGGCAGCCTCCATATCTGAAACTGTGGAAATCTGCATATCTGCTATTTTCTCTGCCTCTGGAATATTCGGAGTAAGTACATCGGCCAGTGGAATTACTGTGTCTATCAAGGTGGAAACCGCCGTAGGATTCATCAATGGGCAGCCATTTTTGGCATACATAACCGGGTCGATTACGACATTTTGGGGCTTATATTGTAATAGTTTCTTTGCCACCGCTTTCATACATTCTGGTGTAGAAAGCATACCGATTTTTACTGCGTCCACTTCAATATCTTCAAATACGGCGTCAATCTGTTTTTCAATCATATCCGGGGTAATATCTTGGATGTCGATAACACGGCTGGTGTTCTCTGCAACAACAGAAACAATAACACTCATTCCAAATACACCGTGAGCAGAAAAAGTTTTCAAATCAGCCTGAATACCTGCACCTCCGCTGCAATCTGATCCGGCAATGGACAATACTTTTTTCATTTTGCATTTTCCTCCATTCTCTCGTTCCGATAGGCCATCTTCCAAAAAGCAAGCTCTAACAAACTTGCTTTTTCAAAAATATCAGCCAGATACTTTTTATTTGCTACTGATAACCCGGCACATTTATGCTCTGCAAAAGCAGACCATTCTTTGCAGCTTTCTGCATATTGTTCATCCGCATAATCTTTGATAAAGTCCCAATATCTTGACTGTCTGCTTGTAGGAACAGCCGCCAATTTGCGGAATATATAGCTGTAACTTAGCATACAGGGAAGAACCGCCATTAAAATTTCTTCATTCTTTCCATGTGACGCAATCTCAAACATGAAATCAATGTAATTTTGATTTTCAGGCAGAGGAGCGATCAGTTCAATATCATTATCCGTCATGCAAAATTGCTTTAGATAATCCAGACGCACTTCTGATTCCGTATCATTTACAAAATTCAGCATGGAATAGTAAAGCTGAATTTCTCTTAATGTATCAGCATGAAAAATTGCCTTGCCGTATATACGGGCATAGTTTTTCAGATAGATACTATCCTGAATCATATATCTCTTGAACTTTTCAAGAGGTAGCTTTCCAGTTTGCACTTCCTGCACAAATGGGGTAGCTGCACATTCTTCCCAAATGGGGATGTTGCGGGTTAAAATGTCTTTCATAAATGCCATGTTTGTTCCTCCTAAAATAAAAAAATAGAGCCTCTAAAACAATTAGAAGCTCTTTCAGACGCAATACGAGCGTAAGAAATTGCTTCCCTACGCCGGTATTAGCCGACAGGTCCAGAGGTCAGGTCTTACCTTTTTCAACTTGTTCAGTTCCCTCGCAAACACATATCATATCTTATTCAATTAAAAAGGACATTCCCAAAACAGAGAATGTCCAAAAAATACGAATCTGTATTCTTTAGCTCCCTGCGTTGGTATTAGCCAACAGGTTCAAAGGGTCAGGTTTTAACCTTCTCAACTACAAGGTAGTCCCCCTGCTTGAGTATTATTATAGTTAAGAAGTCCCGGAAAGTCAAGGTCTATAGAATTCAAGTTAGCAAACCTTATTGACGGGATTTTTCTGTGCTGCGCTGCGGTTGTGGTGGGGAAGAAATCTCTAATAGGTATTCCACATTGGCCCGAACATTATGAAGTTCTTTCATATCATTTTTGGCCTGCTTATAGGCAGAATAGGCTTTCCGTTTTTGTTCCAGAAGATCGGTGTATTCCTCCCGGAGAGATTTGACAGAGGGGAGCTTTTTGATTCCCAGCTCGTCAAAATGATTCTTTGCCGCCTGGTGCAGCAGAATTTCAGCTTCATGTTCTGTTCGGAATTTTTTGCTGTACCCGGCTTTGCGATATTCTACATAGACAGCCCGCGTTTTCGCATAGTTTACGATCTGTTTTTGCAGCTCGGCATTGGCGTTCATTTTTGACTCCAGATCTTTGATCTGAACGGATAAGGTATTGAAATTAGTGGTAGTGGCGTTGGCTTTTTCCAGAAGATCCTCATAACCCATATCGCCATGTTCTTTTAAGTAGAGCACTGCCTGAGAAAGCTGCTTTAGGTTGAACACTTTTGCCCAGCGCTCATAACCAGGGCCCTTGCCGGAACGGATTGCAACTTCAATATCAACCAGCAATCCAACTTTGGAAACCGTTTTTTTAGAAAAGGCATGGCGGGGTTTTACTGTCCGTGTACCGGCAATCCGTTCTTTGATGGCTTGTTCTGTATAATCGCCTTTGAGCGTATCGCATCGGGTATAATTTTCTTGTCCCGGAACTCGGAACCGAAGATGTTTTCTTTCACGGTTGACTTCCAGCCCAGCAGTTTCCAGCTTCTGTAGAAGTTCCTCAAAATCTTTTGGCTTTTCCTCTAATGCAGCATCAATAGCAATGCGTATCTGCTCCTGAAAGGAAGGCTGCTTTTTATTCCCCAGCCATGTGCCATAATGCTCCCGGCTGGGTTTCGGATTTTCTACAATCGAAAGTCCATGTTCCAAACACAGCTTGTCATTCATTCGCCGGATTGCCCAGGTAGAACCCCAGAAGTTGCGAAATTTTTTCTGACAGTCCAGTGTAGTAGAGTTGATAATGATGTGATTATGGACATGGTGCTTATCCACATGGGTGCAGACAACAAAGGCATGGTTTCCTTTTGTGAGCTTCAGTGCCAGCTCCCTGCCGATCTGATTAGCTTCTTCTGGCGTAACTTCGCCGGGCTTAAATGCCTGACGGAGATGGTAGGCGATCACATCATCTGCACCCTGATTTCTGCCGGTCAGATTTGCATACTGTCGTTTGGACAGAAGAAACTCTGCATCAGCAAGCCGGGTATCACACTCATAGCCATAAATGAATTTTCCAAAATCGGTTTTCTGCGGATTTTCTACATAATCAATAATATCTGAGATCGCAGTAGAGATATTCCGACCTTTTCCTACATGCAGAGGCATCAGTCTTGTGGTCGCTATTTTCGTCACCTCCTTAACTTAATTCCAATCAGAGAAGTTATAATTGCAGAAAAAGAGCGGGGCTGCCTATGCGCCCCGCCAAATCTGCTTAACCAAATATAAAATCCTTTAAGGCACTGTTTGCCCCGCCAATGATCCCTACCAGCCATGCAGCCGCCAGAGGCAGACCGTATGGACTGATAAGAAAGGCGATCATAAGCCATGCAAGACCCGGCAAAAATCCTGCGACAAAGAACAGCACCAATGCCGCCAGAAAGATGATCCCAGAAAGAATCCCAAGTACCGCACCGGAAAGAACCACTAAAAATTTACATACCAGATAAAGAATCCCCGTAACCAGCATAAAGGGAAGTGCCAGTAATTTACCTATCAAACGCATACGCTTTGCCTCCTTTCAGAAGGGCATCTGCCCTTATAAAAATTTTACCGTGACGGCAAAAAGAAAGCAACGGCTTTCCGGCTGTTTATGAAATGTTTGCAAATCCCCGGATCAGTTTGTCCATGCCATCCCAAAGGCTATCCAGACGGGTGCGGATGTCATCTATATCTGCGGCATAAATATTGCCGGTCTCATTGGCCCGTCTGGTATATTGGTTTAAGTTATTGGAACAAATGCGGAGAAGCCGGATCATTTCCTGAATATCTCCCATATCAAGGTGGATGATGTAACCGTCTACGGCCATCTTTCGCAGATATGCCGACAGGTTGGTAATGCCAAGTTCCGCCATGCGTTCTTTTACCAGTTCGGCCTCCGCTTCGGACATGACAAATTCGACGCGGACGGATTTTTTGTTATGCCCGCCATTCATCGTTCCAACCCTCTTTTATGAGATGAGACCTCCTGCGTCGAAACCGCCGTCTTTGCTCTTTTGAGTTTTTCCCGCAGGGTGGTCTTTTCCAGCTTATCAAGATATTCCTCCAGATTTCCGGCTGTCGCATGATAGCTGCGTTTGAGGCGTTCCCGTTTTAGAATTATCATCAGCTCCGGCTCATTTTCTGGCAGATAAGTCATTGTTTTAGGGGCTCCATGCTCTGGCATAAGCCGGTTCATAAATTGTCTCCGTTCCTGATAGGGAATCGTGATAACATTTCCATCCTCAAAAGCAACGGCTACATTTCCGATTGGACAGGTCAATTTTTTCATCCGTTCCACATGTTCTCTATAATTTAGCGGATAGAGATCGCCAAATATTTTTCCGTCCCTGACTTCTTTCAAAGAGATGGCATAAGCCAAAACGGGATCATTTGTCTGCTCCTGGTAAAACCGCCACACTTTGTTTTCATGGCTGCCCTCCAGATAAACTTCCCGTTCGCGCAGGGTATAGGTTCCGCAAGGGCGTGACATCCAAAGAAGCTGTTTATCCTCTGAACGCTCTGACACAGCCAGTTTTGAGATCAGTTCCTTATCCAGGTCAAAGTCCTCTTTATAATGTTGGGTATGAAGATCTACGATACGGGAAAGAGCACCCAAAAGATCTACATCCTCAAATCTTACCCCGGCCATCAGCGTTCCCTTTCCGGCACCGGAGGGATCATCTGCCTTGCTTCATGCTCCGGTTTATCTGCTTTCAAACGGTCCATCAAAGACGGCTTTGCTTCCGGCACCAGCTCCCGGATTTCTTCATCCGTCTGTCCGTCTGTCAGATCCGGGCGCACAGGAGGTTCGTTGTTCAGCCTGCCATCCAGCATATTGTAGTTGCCGGTTTGTCCTTCCTCATAAAGTTCCGCATTGCGCAGATAACTCTCCGGCGCCTGAAACGGCTGTCCGGCAAACAGAATTTCTCTTTGGGTGGTAAACTGTGCAAGGACCCCATTTTGCAGTCTTGCAAATTCTTCATACTGGCGCAGGGTAAGCCCTCGTTCCAGCATTTCCGTCTGGGTATGCGCCCAGCCTTCTCCATAAAGAAAATAATACATGTCGGGCTGATCACAGACAAAGCACAGGGAACCATCCTGATTGTCATAGTAAGATGGCTGCATATCCTGACAATGGCAGCGTTCCTCACGCCCCAAATACACACGGTTGTCCGCACCCAGCATAGCGACCATGCCTGCGTAATTACTATGAACCGCAGAGCGGATTTCTACCAGCGGATCTGTTTGAGAAGGAATCTGTCTGCCCGGAATCTCATTTTGTTTTTCCGATGCATCATTTCTTGGTGTCACTTCTTCATGGCTGCGTGCATCCAGCTCCGGTTGAGATGTTCCTTTCCGAACAGCACCGGGTTCCGGTTCTTTTTCTTTCACATAGTATCGGACATTTGCTGTCGTATGCTCGTTGGCTTCCTTTGCATAGTTTTCAGCATCGGCTTTGCTATCAAATTCCAACGGTTTTCCATTTTCCTTGCACCAGCTTTGTGCCGGTCCGAAAATAGAAGTGCTGCTTCGTACCGCCCATACACCATAGGTCCGTTTCTTTTCCATTCCGCATCCCTCCTTATCGTTCCTGCTGTTTGGAAGTTTGCTGCTTTTTTACCGGGTCTGCCGGTTTTGTTGCTTTTAGCTGCTGACGGAGAGAATTCTTATGCTCCGGTTCGGAATCTGTGATGTTGACATATTCGCCAATGATACAGAGCGCTTCTCCATAACTGCCGGAAGCAAATACCCGATCAGACATTTCTTTTGCCTGTTCTTTCAGACCATGCTCCCGCAAAGTACGGGAAGCAATACCCAGCAGATTAAAAATGTTCCCATCTGCTCCGATCAGCGGACAATCCGGTTTATCTGCCAACGCTTCCGGTGTTTCTATAAATCCGCCTAAATAATTCGGCACAAAGTCCGACAGCCATGTGCCGCCATAGACTTCATGGGTCTGTAAACGCCACAGGGCAAGTTTTCCTATATCCAGTTTCACATCATCAAACGGGTAAAGCAAACAGGTCAGTTCTCCGTGCTGAAAAGCAAACACATTCTCAAACTGACTGCCATCTTTCAATATGCCTGCCTGTGTCAGCATTTCATTGATTCCGTCTACCCATTCTGTCAGATCCCCGCCACAGCCCTGTAAAATCAGTCCTTCCTTATCCGGCGTACGGCGAAGATCCTCCGCAGTAATCGTGTTGATATTCAAAAAATCGCCTCCTATCGTTTTTGTTAAAATATATGTTTTGTCCGCAACTTAACCTCATTTCAAAGCACTGGAGTATTCTTATACAGCGCCCTTGAAAACAGGTGCAAAAAGCCCTTGAAAATCAAGGACTTTTGGGGCTAAGTTGCGTACATATCATAGTTGGTTTTGCCGCTTCCGGCGTTTGCGTTCCCGCTCGGATTTCCGTCTTGCATAGATCCGGCAGGCATCAGAACAATATGCCTGGCTGGTTATAGGAAGATACACTTTTCCACACACAGGGCATATTTTCTGTCTCATGGAGGTGTCCTCGCCGGTAATGGCTGATTCCAGTGCTGCATCCACCGGCAGCACCGCTTTTTCAAAGTACCTGCAATAAGCACCGGTCCACCATTTATTCAGCATATAGCAAGGACTGTCCAAAGGAAGGCAGATCTTATCCTGAGAGTCATAGTTGGCGCAAAGCTCCGTAACCAGCTTTCGGATCGCAGCCCGCTCCGAGCGGTTCAATTCTCTCTCTGCCATAACGCCTACCTTTCCGGGGCACTTCTTTGCCGGCCGCTGGAAATTCCGGTTATATCAGTAACATTCCTGGACTGTGAAAGGGCATCGGCAATAGAGTTCCGCTTTTTCTGTTTTGGTTCATGGTAAATAAAAAGTTCGTTTTTCCCCGGCACATACAACAAACCATTTTCTTCGCACCGGAAAATGTCACATTCTTTGTCGGTTGCGACGGTATAAAAGTCTTTGTAATCATAAGGTGCTTTTTGCCGATCCTGATAGGTACACAACCCTAAGTTGAAGTCACTTTCCAGCCGTTTCGATATGACGAAAAAGTCGCCTTCTTTTTTGTGAAATTTTCGTATGGGCGTGAAGTGATAACCGCCATATTCAAAGGTTTTTCGATCACTCATTTACGCCTGCCTTTCTTTACGGGAAATTCCAGCTTGAAATTCACATATTTACCGCCGGTATCATCCAGGATCACTTCCGCATCATAGGTCTTTCCTGTTTTTTCACTGTAAAGCCCGGACATAGAAATACGGCCCTCTTTCAAAAGAGCCGCTGCCACAGACTTTGTGATGGACTTTTTCTTGCTGGAAAAGAAACGGTTATCTTTCCAAAGAGCAAAAGAACATTCCCTGTTGTCGCAGAAAAAACCTTTCTTTCCTTCATATACCGGGGCTCCGCAGCGAGGACATACCCCCACGGCTTCATGTGCAGTTTCTCTGGAAGAAGGGAACAGATCCGCAAAACGTTTCTCCGGGGCGGTATGTTCTTTTACCAGCGTCCGGCTCATATCTGCAATCTGATCCATAAAAGATGTTGCCGACAGTTCGCCATGTTCCACTTGTTTCAGCATAGATTCCCATTCTGCAGTTAAAATGGGAGATTTGATATTGTCCGGCAGGACTGCGATCAGGTTCCTTCCTTTTTCCGTAGAAATGAGCTGCTTTTTCTTTCTCTGTACAAATCCGGCAGAAACCAGCTTTTCCAGTGTTGCCGCACGGGTAGCCGGAGTACCCAATCCTTTACGCTCGGCATCGTCCGGCATATCTTCCGCACCGGCCGTCTCCATAGCGGACAGCAGCGTGTCCTCCGTATAATGTTTCGGCGGTGAAGTTTTCCCTTCACGGAGACTTGCTGACACAGTTTCAAAAGTCTGTCCTTCCTTCAGCACAGGGAGAGCGGCATCTTCATTTTCTCTGTGTTCCGTTTCACTCTGCCTGATACTCATACGGTGAATCCGTTCCACCTCTTTCCAGCCGGACTGTAAGATGGTCTTTCCTTTTGCCGTAAAAGTATATCCCTGGCAGTCTAACATAGCGGTGACCGCTTCAAACCGGTTTGCCTGCGTTGTGGCACAAAGCAGTCTGACGGCAAGCAGGGTAAGCACATCCCGCTCCCCGGAAGGAAGCTCCGACAGGTCTGTCCGTGCAATCTCCACAGTTGGGATGATGGCATGGTGGTCGGTCACTTTGCTGTCGTCTGTTACCCGGTCAATGTCCGGCTCTCCGGCGCAGCCTTTTCCAAAGGGCATATTGTCACGCAGCCATAGGATCAGGGAAGCGGCGGTTGCCTGCATGTCCTTCGTCAAATACTGGCTGTCCGTTCTCGGATAGGTTGCCAGCTTCTTTTCATAGAGAGATTGCACATAATCAAGGGTCTGTTGAGCCGTATAGCCATAAATACGGTTACATTCCCTTTGCAGAGTTGTAAGGTCATAAAGGCGGGGAGGCTGTATAGTTTTTACCTGCTTTTCCGCAGAACGCACAAAAGCGGAGTTGTGGTCACAGTCCATACGGATTTTTTCAGCCTCGGATCGTTCCGTCATTTTTTCGCCGGAAGCAGTAAAACCTCCGCAGGTGATTTCCGGCACATAAAAAGGCTTGCTGATGAAGGATTCAATATCCGACTCACGCTGTACCAAAAGTGCCAGCGTCGGTGACATAACACGGCCGACATTTAGTGTGACACCATACAGGACAGAAAAAAGCCGGGTGGCATTGATCCCGATCAGCCAGTCGGCTCCTGCCCGGCATACTGCCGCATCATAGAGTTTATCGTAATCACTGCCGGGACGGAGATGGTCAAAACCCTCACGGATCGCCGCATCCTCCATACTGGAAATCCAAAGGCGTTCCATAGGCTTATTACATCCGGCATATTCATAGACCAGACGGAAGATCAGTTCTCCTTCACGCCCGGCATCCGTAGCGCATACCACAGAATCCACCCGTTTGTCCTTCATCAGCCGGCACAAAAGGGCAAGCTGCTTTTTCTTATCCTTTGGAACTTCATATTTCCAGTTTTCCGGTAGGATCGGAAGGTCCTCATACCGCCATTTGGCGTACTGTTCTTTGTAAGCCTCCGGCTGTGCCAGTTCCAAAAGATGTCCCACGCACCAGCTCACCAGATAACCGGAACCTTCGAGATAACCGTCTTTTCTTTCCGTTGCGCCTAATACTGCTGCCAGTGACATAGCAACAGAGGGCTTTTCTGCAATCACAAGTTTCAATTTTTATTCCTCCTTCATAGTTTCAAATTCTTTATCCGCAAGTTTTCCGGTTTGCATAAGACACATCAACATAACGCCGGAAACTATCCCTCCGGCAAAGGTAAGGAAATGTGAAATCAGGTTCCACATAAGCATTCCTCCTAAAAATGGGTAAAGAAAAACGCCCACTTCAAAGTGAGCGCATCAACAGGTATCTATTTTGTTTTTGGTTTCAAGTGATCCGGCAGGACGATCTCTCCAACCGGGATTTCCCGCAGTTCCTTTTTCATCCGATGGGTGAAGCGGATCGTCTTTGCCGTACCGCCGGTTTCCCGTCCGTCATATACAGCGATCACTCGGTCGGAGTGCTCCACCATATAACGATTTCTGTGGGAGTAGACGCTTGGGAGATATTTTTCCTGTATCACAACAACATCCGCACAAGCCTCCAGCAGTTCACGGGTTCTTGTTTTCTTATTTAGGCTGTCCAGACGCTTGCGGTAAGGGATCACTGCGATCAGCTCCAGTGCCGGGGTGGTCTGCTTTCTTTCCAGCACCAGCTCCGCAAAATACTGGTCTACGCCATCTGCAAAACCGCTCATAAAACAGGTGAACCCATCTGTAACAGCAGCATCGATCTCATGTGCCAAGGCTGTTTTTATTTTGTTGATCTCATTCTGCGGTAAATCCCTGTATCCGGTAACACAGCAAGTTTTTCCTTTCATCGGTCATCCCTCCATCTGATAGGTAAAATTCTTCACTTTTTATATAGTAATAGATTTAATTTAGCAAGTCAACGATAATACCCTTTTTCCTTTTGCGGATAATAAAGGGGTGTAAGGTACAATCTATTACAGAATGGGAGGTGAAGGCGATGTATGAAGATTTTGTCCCGGAACGATTAGCGAAGCTGCGGACACAGAAAGGAGTTTCCGCACGCGATATGTCTTTATCGTTAGGTCAGGCAAACAACTACATCAATAATATTGAGAATAAAAAGTCACTTCCCGCTATGCAGTCTTTTTTCTACATCTGCGAATATCTGGGTGTGACACCGCAGGAATTCTTTGATGAAGGAAATACCTACCCGGAAACCTTAAAGGAATTCATTGCAGAGGCAAGACAGCTTGATCCTCAATCCATGCAATATATCCTCGGTATTATGAAAGAACTCAATAGCAGAAAGTAAGCGGTCACGGTAATGGCCGCTTTTTTCGTGACTTTCTTTATTATATTTTATAATGTTCTCGAAATGTCCGCTCCCTATACCGATAAGTATTCAAAAACTGTTCTCCAAACAGCCTTTTTCTATTCGCCGGTACTGCCAAAGCTGCCGGTTCCTCGTTCTGTTCCCAGATCGGTTACAAAATCCGCAATGACGATCGGCGTGATCACAAGCTGCCCGATACGGGCTCCCTTAAAAAGAGACTGCGCCTGATTGCTTACATTGCTGATAATCGCATGGATCTCTCCACGGTAACCAGAATCCACAGGCGGCAGTTCACAGACCAGGCCTTTTACCGCCATGCTGGTACGAGGAAAGATATATCCCGCATATCCATCCGGTATTTCCAGTCCAAAACCAAGAGGAATTTTGGCGATTTCTCCGGGCTGTAAGGTACAGTCATAGGGCAGATAAACATCTGCTCCGGCATCATTGCCATGCGGACGGTAAGGACGCTGGTGCTCCGGTACGCCAAAGTCGATCAGTTTTATTTTCATCGGCAGTCTCCTTCCCAAAGAGCAGGATAATCTTTTTCCAAAATATCCTCTGGCGTCATATTTGCCTGCAGTTTTCGTCCGCAGGTCATTTTCCCTTCCAGACATCGATCCATCTGACAAAAAGGCCCGGTCAGTGATGGGGCAAACAAAGTAGGGCTTAGTTCATAAAGTTCTTTCCAGACCTTTAGCAGCACGATCCTTGTTTCATCTGTATTTCTCCGGCATACCCGCTGGCTGATGATATGTTTCCACTGATAAGGGGTGGCGCTGATGAGCAGTACATTCCGCAATCCCTGGGGCGTGGCATAGCCGGCCGCATCGTGCCCGCTTCCGGCAGTGCACAGGGCTTCATAACATTTCATGCTTTCATTACAGCTTTTTAAGTACAGTTCCCGTACCACTGCCGGAGCCGTCATAATAGAATACGGGACAGCGAAATCCGCCTGTCCCGTATAGTTGCTGTACTGCAGCGATGCACTCATAAATTTTACTTCGTTCTGGTGGCGGGTGATCTGCGCCAGAAAACGCCTGCTGGCGCCGACAATGGCTACCGTGATCACCGCAAATTTCTGGATGGTAGGATGGGGAAGCGCCCCCATAGCTGCTACTGTCTGAACGCTGAATGATTTTTCGTAGAGCTCCATCAGGTCGTCCATTGAGGCAATCTTATGTCCCTGCTGGGTAAGCCTTGCCGCAAAGACCATGTTTTTTTCTGCTTCCGCTACCGCCTGGCAGTTCAAAATTTTTACTTCAATCTGTTTAATTGGTATGTCCCTCCTTTACAATCGCTTTCAGTAAGAACAGATAGTTAAGACTGTCTGTGATCTTTTCGTCCCATGTGTCCATCGGATAAACCACTTCTTCGGCAAAGCACATATCGTATAGAGAAACAATATGCTTTGCCAGCATACCGGCAAGGGCACGCTGGGGCGTTGTGTGCTGTAAAGCTGCCGCTGCCTTAAATGCACCCAGCCGGTCCGGGTCATCCCCGGTGTATTCTTTGGTTTTCCGTTTCAAGGTATCAGCACAGAGCCGTACCTGTTCGTCAAAAACGGCATTGACTTCATTTTGTGTAATATAGCATCCCTCCTTTGAAAACAAGAAACCGGCTATTCTAAAGCATCTTAGAATAGCCGGCAAATAAACGGATATGTAATTGTTTATAGTGTATTGATCTCTTTTTCCAGTTCCCGGACCGCTGCTATGACTGTCTCAAATGTCGGAACATCCCCATACAACATATCCTGCATAGAGTTATAGTCCGCTTCCAATGCTGCAAACCGATATTCCGGCGGGAGTAATTTTAATGTGCCCGGCACAGCCTCCGGGTACTTCGCCCATGATCTGGGATAGAATTTCATTTTGAAATCTACAACTTTCTTCAGGAGGTCAAGCCTGGAAAAAGCAGCTTCTTTAACCGGTGTTGCAGCCATGCGGTAGAGATCATAATAATGTCTGGAATACCGCTGCGGCATTTCCAAATGTTCCGGTCTGTTCGCTTCATGGTGCAGGATTGTGGCTTTTTCCCAGAAGGTCCGTTCCGGGGCAACGGTAAGGATTGCAGTTTCTTTTTGCTCAAAAATCTTCGGATAATATTTTGCCGCGTATGGTTCGATCAGCGCTGTTTTTGCAGGAGTCCACGCTGCCAGCGCACCAATCTCTAAACGGATCACCTGTAAAGTCGCCGTATTCATAAAAAGGTGCGGATAGGCGAAAATGACCGTCTGTTTATCCTTTTCATCTATGTAGACATTTGCTTCACAACCGATTTCCTGGGATAAGCCGGCTTTGACTGCCGGGCAGAATGTTTCGGACAGAAATACTTCCGCACGCGCATTGGCTTCTTTGTTAAAAGCGTCCTGTTTTGTATTGGAACGTTTCTCCCATGGTTCATCTTTGCCATATCCCAATACACGCCAGTCCAGAATCAAATCAATATCTTCTGAAAACCGGCTGATCAGGTGAAAGGCTTTTGAAAGGCTGGTACCGCCCTTAAAGGTAATGGACTCTTTCCATGGTGAGCGGTGAAATAAATAATCCAGCGTAAAACATACCCAAAAGTCTTTTTCCACGATGGCATCATTCAGCCCCATTTTATCTGCTGTATTTCTGAACAGTTCCCTGCGGTCGTTATCTGAAAGTCTTGCTATATTTCTCATTGTACCTTTTCACCTCCACAAATCTGCCGTATCGTATCGTAAACCCAATCCGTAGACTCTGTTGCTTCCTTCAAACAAGCCTGTTTATCTTTGTCTGTCAGTTTTTCGGAAAGCATCTGTATGACTTCTGGCGTAACATTCGATTTGCCAAGCGTTTTTAATGCCTGTATAACCAAACTTGTCATATAGGACAATCCGGTAATCTCCTTATTGGTCCGGTGCTTAAATTCCAGTTTTGTAGAGTTCCACTCGTAGGTCTTATATGGACCATCGCTGATATAGGACCATACTGCTGTTACCTGTGTTGAAAGACCTAACAGGTTCAATGCTGTATTCCCACATGGGGCAATCGTCCAGTGATAACTTCGCGCCAATGCGTTTGCCACCGCTTCCGGGTCTGCCGCCACATATTCATCCAGAAGTTTGCTATATTTTGGTTTTTCATAAACACCTTTCAAAATGCGGCGCAATATTCCTGATTGCACTAAACGACTTAAACTTTGACGAATAGTGGATGTATCTGCAATATCCGCAAAATCAGACATCACAAAAACAGTTCCATCTTCAAGAGAAAGAACACGCTCCCGTATTCGTTTTGTATATCCGTTGTCCACAATACCGCCTCCCTTCATGTCACGAATATTATATATTATTCGTGACATGATTGCAATAGGTCATATTCCTCTTATTTTGAGTGTTCCCATTAAAAATCTGATGTATACATCAAAAATCAAAAATTTTGCAAGGCAGTACAGTTTTCATATATGTCACATATTTTATATATTATTCGTGACATCAGGCAGTTGGCAGGTAGATCCAGTCGTGCATCAGGCACACGCTGGGTTCATCCTCCCTGGGAACCAGACGGTAGGTACATTCCCCATAGACCGTGCGTTTGTCCTCGATCTCCATGCCATAGGCTTTATAAAAGCGGTATTCCAGATTGGAGATAATGCAGCGCAGGGTTTGCAGAGCCTCCCTCTGAGCTGATACGATCAGGTCACGGTCAATGCTGCGCTTCAAAAACAGCAGCGATTTGTAAAGCTGTACCTCTGTGCGGTAAGGGCGGCAGTCTTTCGTTTCCAGCCATCCGCAAAAAGCGACCGGTCCGCTCTGGATCACACTGCGGTCCGGGTGATAATACTCATAGCAGTCCAGGTTTGCCGTATTCAGAAGATAGAGCATTTCCCGGACTTCATTTTCCGGCATGTCATAAAACCGCAAAAGCGAGCGGTAAAGATGGACGTAGCCGGGAATGGAAATCATGGTATTTACCATAAAATAAAATCCTCCTTGTAAACAGCAGGTGCGGGAGCTTTTGCCCCCGCACCGTCTAAAATCTATATTTCGTTATCTACTTTCACGAGTTTTCCCATGACAAGGAAGCGTCCTGTGCCGCCCGGCGTACAGGTAGAAAGGGTCAGTACCTTATCACTGCAGGTCACAGTCACATCACTTTCCACCGCGGAACGTTCCTTCATAGCTGTAAGCCAGGTAGTATAAGCACCGTCATCCTTCCAGGAAAGCTGCCAGGGAGAAGTTTCACTGCCGGATTCTTCCGGCTTTGCTGCAAACGCCGCAAAGATCTCCATGACATAACCACCCTTCGGAGTAACGAGATACATCTGCCTGTGGGTATCAAAGTAACTTTGTTCATCGTACCGGTTCAGCAGAGCAAACATGGAACCATCCCGCATATTATGACCGTAAATGATCGTATTGCGGTCTGAAAAATCTGCCCGGTTTTCATAATCGGCAAACAGGCAGCCAACCTTGTTATAGGTCCCGTCATAAAGATGGTTCAGGTAATACTCGTTGTTGTCAGTCTGCGTCACCGGATAATTGAGCACCGTATCAGGAAGGGAAAGCCATCCGATGATGTCCGGTCCATTTTCACGGAGCGCTTCAAAGTCTACCGAAGGCAGGACAATATCGGCATCGTCCTGTTTTGTTTCTGTCGGATCGGTTGCCTGCTCCGGGGAGTCTGTCTGCTCCGGTACTCCTACATATCCGGCAAGATTCCGATAGGCGTCTTTACTCTCGGCATACTGGTTCAGGTCACGGAACACCAAAAATCCGCTGCCAAGAGCCACCAGAGCGCAGAGTGAAAGGACAGAAGCCCCGACAGCCATTCTTTTTGGGGAAGTCCTGCTGTATTTTCCCTTTTTGAAATAGTACACAGCAAATACGCTGCCGCCGATCAGTGCGGCTGCCAACAGTCCGCCATATAGGAAAATATATGGATCATCCCCGGTCTGCGGTACCGGCTTTTGAGGGGTGGAAGGATTGGACGGAACAGAAGGCTTTTCCGGCTTCCCCGGCTTTTCCGGTTTTTCATTAAAGAACTGGACCGTAGATGTCTGGTCAGCTTTGATCTCCACCGTAGCGGCATCAGGAATGATGTAATCCTTGCTTGCCCGGTTTGCAACTTCTGTTACGGTATAAATACCAACACGAAGGCCCTTGACTTCAATTACACCGGATTTTGGAGTGGTGAATGTCTCGCAGTAGGAGCCGTCCGTGCTCTTGACCTCGATGGCAAAACCATCTTTGCGCCCGTCGCTGGAATCCTTTGTGATCTTTAAGTTGCCGCGGTAAGCCTCATTGGTAAATCCGTGCCCGGCTTCTCCATTTTCCACAACTGCGATCTGTCCATCTTCTGTGATGGAAAAATAGTAAGCGTTTGGGTCAGGCTGATAGCCCTCCGGAGCTTTGCTTTCTTTGATAAAGTAGCCGCCAGCCAGAAGGTTTTCCGCCGTATGATAGCCTGCATCGGTTTCTTTCAGCGTACTGATCTTTTGATCGTCAGGATCATATTCCTGGTTGGCATTGGAATCCGCATACAGGTCGAACACCGCACCGGGCAGGAAACGCAGGAAAGAATTCTTGTCTTTCTTATCCTCCTTTTCCACAGGGGACGGTTCCTCCACAGCTTCGGTTTTAGTTACCTGCACACTGCCGCGGATCAGGGTGTTTTCCACACGGATCTCGATATGCTGTCCGTCTGCACCGATATATACATGGTGCTGCTGCGGGCTTACTGTATAAAGGTCAGGGGCAGAGATCTCCTTGACGATCCAGTGTCCGTAAGGAATGTTCTCAAAGGAAAAACTGCCGTCTTTTCCGGTAACAGCAGTAAGCAGTGCATTTTCTTCGGTAAATTCTTCTGTATCAGGTCTAAACAGTCCCATGAGTGCACCGGCTAGCGTGACATCTTCGCCGCCTTCCGGGTTTTCCCCAACTTTTACACCGTCTACACGCCCGCGGAGAAGTTCATTGGAAACAGCCTCGCCTTCATTGACAAGGATCTGTACCAAGGCAGTTTCCTGTCCGGCATATTCAAAGACGACCGGATATTTCTGATCCGAAAGGATATAGGCGCCGTTGGTCGTGCGTTCCTTGACATAATAGCTGCCAAAAGGCAGGTCGGAGGCGAAGGAAGCACTGTAACCGTCGGATTCATCAGACGAAACAGAGACCACTTCCAGAAGTCCATCTGCCGGGATCACGCTGCCATCTGCCGCCGTCAGGTCTGCGGAAGCATAAAGTCCAAAGGAAATATCCTTATATTCCTCGTTCATGCCAAGACCGAACAGATCATCGGTCTCCATTGCCTTGAAAAGTGTGACATCCACTTTCTGTCGTTCGTCATAAAGACCTGTCGCTGCCTGTGTGACCTCCACGGTCTCACCCGCATAGGTCAGTTCCACATATTCCGGTTGAGGATTCAGCACACAACCGGAAGGAGCCTGACGTTCCTCCAGACGGTAACGGCCAAGATAGAGAAGCCCGCTTTTCGCTGTGCCGTCCTCGCCGGTCGTAAGGGTTTCCACAACCGTATCTTTTTCTGTCTGCAAGGTACCGTCACCGGTATAAATATCTTCATCTGCGATCACGTCATAGACCGCTCCGGGAAGTCCGGCAACCTCATACACCGGCTGGTACAGTCCGTCGTTTTCCTGGACAGAAGCAAATACTTCTCCGGTCTTTGTGATGGTAAGCTGGCCTTTCTGCGGCATATTGTACTGAGTGACCGTCACAACCGCCTCGCTGCCGTCAATGGTAAACGGTACCGGCTGATCGGAAAGCACATAGCCATAAGGGGCAGCCACCTCATAAAGTTCATAATCCCCGGCGGCCAAAGGCTCCGGCAGCATCAGCCAGCCCTCGTCAGAAACATAGAAGGTATCCAGTGTTTCCGGGTTCGGATAGTAGACGGTCTGGGTGATAAATTCCCCGGTGGAAAGATCCTTGATCTGAAAACCGGTTCCGGTCACAGGGATAATCTTTCCGGTCTCTGCGTCACATTTTTCAACTTTCAGACGGGCTGTGATGGTGCGGTTGTTCAGGATATAGCTGTAAGTCTTGCCGTCAGAGGAAATGAATACCGTAAAGTCCGGGACAAAGGCTTTGCCTTCCTCGCCTGCAATCTGATGGACCGTATAATGCCCATAAGGAAGCGGTTTACTGGAAGCAAAACCATCCGCATCCGTGGTAAGAAGGTCACGTTCACTTTCCTTTGCCGCGTCATAGCTCCCGGCTGCCTTTAAGTAAACTTCAAAGACTGCGCCTGCTTCCGGGCGTTCGATGATACCAGCATTGGGATCGTCGGTATTTTCGCCCTCAGGCACATCCGGGTCCAGGTCATCGGTGTGCTTGACAAGCTGGATATTTCCGTAAATAAACGTTTCCGTCACCTGATTTTCTGTGGTATTGAGTTCCACTTCATACAGGGAAGGGGATGCACCCACTTCATAAATGGTTTCATTCAGAAGATACCCGGTGCTCGGTTCGATTTCCCGGATCGTCCAGCCATCCCCGCATACATAATAGCGGGTCATAAAGCTGCCATCCGGTCCGGTAGTATAAGTGTCGATCAGTTCGCCATCACGGAAGATCCCATAGGCCGCCCCTGCAAGCGTGGCATCCCCCTGAGCATTTCCGGTGTCAGCATCACTCTTTACCACATGGACGCGAAATTTCTTCAGAATATTGCTGAAATGTACCGAAGAAGTCTGCCCGCTTTCAATGGTCACGTACTGTGCGGAAGGGGTCACATAGCGGTCCACCGGAAGTTCTTTTACCAGATAGGTTCCCGGCAGGAGCTTCTTTTCAATCTGGCCGTTTTCTCCGGTCGTAACTTCCTCATTGACTTCATTTCCCAAAATGTCCGTACCGGAGATATGGAAGGTGATACCGGAAACAATGCCGTCCTCACTGGTCTTGACAAGTTTTGCGGTACCGTAAGTTTCCGTTTTGAATTTTACAAAGAAGGAAACCGGATCGCTGGCGCCGGTCATCATGGTCTGGTAGCCGGGTCTGCCCCAGATTAGCATGTCGTTTGCCACCGGGATATTCTTTCGGAATTCAAACAGCACCGGGTCCATCATCATCTGCCTGCTGGTAAAGGTGTATTCATTTCCGTTTCTTGTCACAGAAACGCCGCTGCCTTTCAAAGCCTCCAGATCGATCTTCAAGTTATTGGTATCTGTGACCGTCAGGGTATAGACCTTTTTTTCAACATCCCATTTCAGTTCCAGTTCCGGTGCTTCGCTTTTCTTAGAAGAAGTAAAGGAAGGGACTGTGGAATGGGAAGCTACCTGTGCCAGAATCCAGTCATAGGCTTTTTCTGCCGGTCGTCCGGCGATCACGCTGAAATACTGGTCGGCGTCTGCGTGGCCGTTTCCGTGGCGGCTGTACGGATCGCTTCTAAGCTGCTGCTGGTATTCCCAGAGGATGATCTGGGTCGCCATCTTATAGTCGTCCTCGTTGATCCCGGAAACAGGGAGCGCCGAACCGGGTTTCCAGCCATAGATTGCAGTCAGGGTGATCCCCCTCCTTGCCTCGGCAGGAAGCAGGTTCAGATATTGGCTGTTGGTCCCGCTTTCCGAAACATAGGTGTTTTCCGAAGTATGGTAAGGAATCCCGCTCTCCACACAGTAAACCTGATGGCTGATCCCGTCAGAATCCGTCAGCATATAATGCCGGTAAGCATTGCCCCCGGAACTGGTGTGTACGTCGATGGTTCCGTCTGCATGGTAGGCAAGATAGGTGTAAGGCGCTGGGGCGCGGTAGTGGTTCCCATCAGAGCCTACATACTGATCGCCCAGCCAGGAGCTTGCTGTCTGTCCGACAGACATGGCAAAAGCCTGAGCCGGAAGAAGCCCCAAAATGCTTGCCATACAGAGCAAAAACGCCAACAGCTTGCGAAAGCCGCGGCGCCTGGTTATGATATGTTCCATGAAAAAATCCTCACTTTCATAAAATCTAAAAGGACAGCCTTATTTGCTGTCCTTGTCGTCAAAATCATCCTCGGAAAGATATTCCGGTTCCCCGTATGCCTCATCCGGGTCAAAGCCTTCGCCATAACCGTCATCCTCAAATTCCGCATCGTCCTCGGCCTGCTGTTTCGGACGCACGATTTTTACATAGTAACCGATCCCGCCGACCGCAAGTAAGGCAGCAAGGATAAACAGGATCGTGCCGACGCTGCCGGTTTCTTTCTTCGGCTTTTCCGGTTCTGCCGGTTTTTCAGTTTCCGCCGGCTTTTCTTTTCCTTTGCAGCCATTTAAGTCATTTTTGCAGACCGGACAGCCGGTATTAACCTTTCCTGCCTCACATTTTTCTGTGCAGTTACAGCTTTCTTCCTGGGGGATCATGCTCATGCTGCCATTGTTCTTTTCTGCAAGTGCCATCAGGTCGGACTCTGTGACGCCGTTTAAGAAGTAGACATTGTTATCTTCCCGTTTCCCGTCGATCACCAGATAAAAGACATTGCCCGCGTCCGTAGTGATGGTGTAAAACTGTTTTTCCCCATCCGTACCGCTGATGTTGTCCTGTACCGTTCCGGTGCCTTCCGGGGTAAATGCACCTTCCGGGATCGCAGAAGTATTTTCCTGCTGTCCGGTACTGTTATCTGAACCGGAAGAATTTCCGCCGCCGGAAGGGGTTGCAGCGTTTGAGCCGGAAGGTTTTTCTTCCTTAGGCGGTTTTGTCTGTGTACCGGACGGACTCTGGGGTGCTGTCGTAGCAGGTTTCTTTTCAGGAGCCGGTTCTTTGTAATACGGATTATCCAGCTTTACCACATCAGAACGGTTACCGGCATAATCTTTTGCGTATATGCTTACCTGTTTTTCTGTTCCGGCATAATCTTTCAGTGCGACCGACGCTTTCCCGTCGGTGAGGGAGTTGATACGGTTTTCATCAACAAAGACCGCCTCCACGCCGGATAGATCGTCACTGCTTTCTATTTTCAGGGCATCGCCCTCCATGGAAGCAGTCAGCGTTGGCGGTGTGGTGTCTTTGGAACCGCCGGCATGAGCCGTTACAGGTAATGCGCTGACACTTACAAGAAGCGTAAGCGCCAGCAGCAGGGAAAGTTTTTTAAGCCTCATGCACATCCTCCTTCTCCTGCGGTAAAACAGTTTCCGAAGGGGCTGCCTGCTGTGATTTCAAAAAATCCGCAAGCTGCTGGGGCGTCAGTTTGAAACTGCGCGCCACCGCTACATAATCGGTATTTTCCAGCTCTGTTTTCTGTTCCTCCAGCTTATGGAGCTTTGCCTGCATTTCCGCAATCTTTGTTTTGGTCTTTTCAATTTCCTTTTCCAGTTTTTCAATTTTAGGATTCAATTTATTACCTCCAATCTGTTAAGGCAGACGCCCAAATGTATAAAAATGCTGCTGCCAGTAGCTTGTATTGATGTTTGCATAAGAAATCGGGTCTCCACAGTGGATCATCATTCCATTTCCCACATAGATCCCTACATGGCTTGCGCCGCTGGTGTTGTAGGTCCCCTGGAAGAAGATCAGGTCGCCCGGTTTTGCATCCGCACTTGATACCGGCGTACATACACCTAAAAGACCATCCGCGGTCAGCCTTCCGAAATTCCAGCCAACGCCGCAGTTGTTGATCACCCAGGACACATAGCCGGAACAGTCAAAGGAAGTGGAAGGGCTTGCGCCTCCCCATACATACGGATAGCCAAGATATTTTTCCGCCTCGGCCATCATTGCGGCAAACTGTTCATCCGCAAGGGCTTCCGGTGGAATGTCATAATCGAAGTAGTTTCCTGTGCCGCCTGAACCAACTTCTGGCAGGTGCCGTTCGCTGGTATCGCCGGTATCGGCAAAATACAGGGGATTCAAATACTGGCCGTCAACCAGGACTTCTAAGTGCAGGTGGGCCCCGGTAGAATTTCCGGTATTCCCGACCTTTGCAATCACATCCCCGGCTTTGACCTCCTGCCCGGCAGAAACAAGGATCTGGGAACAGTGCCCGTATTTGGTCGTCAGGGTATGTCCTTCGTATGCCTCGCCTTCAATAGCGACACACAAGCCATAACCGCCGGCATTTCCCGCAAGGGTGACCGTTCCGTCATGCCCGGCAAGGATCTCTGTGCCCTCCGGCATCCCGATGTCCACACCGGTGTGATAGTTCTTTTCCCCACTGATGGGATGTACCCGGTAGCCGTAATAACTGGTCACATAAGGGAGCCAGTTGGTGCCAAAGACATTTTTGACATACTGGCGGTTTCCTTTTGTCTGCAGCAGGATCTCGCAGATCTCTTTCTGGTCTGCGTTCATCCGGGAAACGACCAGGTTTTCTAGAGGTGTGACTGTGAGCTTGACATTTAAGATGCGCCATTCATAAGGCACTTCCTCCTGGGTTTCTTCCCCGGTTTCCGGATCAACGGAAGTTTCGGTGCGGTAACGGATCTCGGTTTCTTCTGAAAAGGACAGGGTATATTGTTCCTGGAAAAGCTGCCGCAGCACGCTTTCCACTTCATCGTAAGTAAATCCCTGATAAGCAGAAGTCAGATACCCCATCAGCACATACGGGTCATGCTCGATTGCGCCCAGGTTATACCGGTATTCGTCATAGCCGGGGCGGTCTGATTCCACCCGGTCTATTTCCATTTGCAGATCCGTTTCCCATTCGGTATAGGTAAGCTCCGCCTGGTTGATGTCCTGATCATCTGCAAGATAGGTAGAAGCAGCCAGACTTCCCAAACCGCCGGTCCCGATATTGGAGAACGTGGAAAACAGGGATGTGATCAGGAAAATTACCAAAAGGAGAAGCAGGAGGACAAGGCAGATTACAGGGTGCCGTTTGACCGCATGGACAATACCGACGCTGACCCTCTCTGTTGCGACTGCGGCATTTTTTGCCTGTTTCCCGGCTTCACGGGCAGCCTTGGCATACTGCCTTTTCAGTTTTTGTTTCTGCCATATCCGGGCAATCGCATGTTTCTTCAGCTCCGGGTGGTCGCTAAGAGCCTGCCGGTAAGCAAGTCTTGCGTTTGCTTTTGCTGATTTTTGCTGTAATTTCGCTGCCTTTCGGTAGGGGGCAGTTTTATGCCGGTGATATGCCGTGCGAAGCCCTGCCTCGCCCACAAGTTCAGAGCGGTGGGCTGCCTTGATGCCCACATTTTCATCCTCTGCCTCATAAATCTTTTTATGAGCGTAACCAATGGCAGTATTGGCGCCCGCCTTGACCGGACGCAGGGGTACAGGTCCTTTTACATGGACCTTTTGGGATTTGACCTCCTTTTCAAATTTTAAGTGTTTTTTGGCTTTTCCGGTCTCCGGGTCGGAAACCGTCTCCATGCGCAGTTTCTTCCGGGCAGGTAGACGATTTTGCGCCTGCTCTGCTTTTTGTGCAGTCCGTTCCGCCTTCCGTCTTGCATGGGTGAGCTTTTTATCCTTTGTCTCCGGCGGTAGTTCATCCGCAGTAAATTCCAGCTTGGATGTTTTCGGCGGTTCGCTATCCATACCCTTTTCCTTCTGCGCTGCCTGTTCCTCCGCCTGTGCCGCTTCCTGAAAACGCTGCTGATATTTGTTCCCATGCTGGTGTGTTCGGTAACGGTGTTCCTGACCGGATCTGTCTGTGCCGTTCGGTGGGGCTGAGCCTTCGGAAGAAGGAGCATATTTTCCGGTATCATGGTCTGTCACATCCTCTGTTACAAAAGAACACCTGGAAGCCTCCTGCCGGAAATTGCTTCGCCCGTTTTCCTGTGTCGGGGACTCTGTTCCGGCAGCATCCGGTATCTCAAAGCGATCCGAAAAAACATCCAAAGCGGCTGCATAAGCCTCGCCCTGTTCCAGCAAGGACACCGGTGTTTCCGGTGACAGATGGGAAAATTCCGTCTGTACAGGGATGTCCTGCCTGTGTGTCTTGCCGTTGACAGAAGAAGGGGTGTCCCGTGCCCTGCGCAGGTCAAAATCCTGTTCGGTCTGCCTGGCTGCCGGTTGATCTTCCCCGTGGGAATCACGCACCGGCATCCGGGTATCTTTGCGCTTCCTTTGAAATTCCCTGTCGTGTGCCATTGTTCTCACCTCCGATCCATTTTAATTTTTGTCTCACGCTTTGGTCCCCGCTACTTCATCCGGTCTTGTGGTAAGCACGCTGTACAACAGTGTGTCCTTCGGGAAGTGGTCCACAAAGGGGATGATCACATTTCCAAAGAACAAAAGCCCCTCGCCGGGACCAGAATGGGTCACATAGGAAAGCTGGTGCGGGGAGATCCCCAACTGCTTTGCCAAAATCTGACGGTCTCCCTGGGCCTGGTTGAGCATATAGATAAAGTCCGAGTTCTCAAAAATATTTTCGATCTCACGGGAAGCCAGAAGGTCCTTGACATTCTGCGTTAAACCTGATGGGATTCCGCCCCATTTACGGAAGCGTTTCCAGATCTCCACGCTGAAACTTCCTGTCTGCCCTTTCAAAAGAAGATGGAATTCGTCGATATAGAACCAGGTTGTTTTATGTTTGGAGCGATTGGCCGTGACACGGTTCCACACCGCATCCTGCATGATCAAAAGCCCGATTTCCTTTAAGGCTTTTCCCAGTGACTTAAGCTGGAAACACAGTACCCGGTGTTGATCCATCTGGATATTGGAACGGTGGTTGAACACGTTAAGGGAACCATTGACATAGATTTCCAGTGCCGTTGCGATATTCTGTGCTTCCGGTTCAGACTGTTTCAAAAGCAGCTCGTAAAGATCGCCTAAGATCGGCATATTTTCCGGGCATGGGTTCTGCAGGTATTCCCGGTACACCAGTCTGGTACAACGGTCGATGATCGTCCTTTCAATAGGGGAAAGCCCTTCTTTGCCGCCGATGATAAGGTCGCACAGCGACAGGATAAAATCACTTTTCAAAGTAATTGGGTTTTCATCATCGGAATAGTCCAGATTGATGTCCATCGGGTTGATGTAGTTCGTGGAAGTAGGAGAAATATCAATGACCTGCCCCTGGGAACCGAACTGCTGTACCAGCGGCCCATACTCATTTTCCGGGTCAGCGATAATGATGTCGTCCTCCGTCAGAAGAAACACATTGACGATCTCACGCTTGGCAGAGAAAGATTTACCGCTTCCTGGGGTACCGAGAAACAGCCCATTGGGATTTTTCAGCGTTTTTCTGTTCGCCATGATCAGGTTATTGGAAAGGGCGTTCAGACCGTAATACAACGCCTCGCCCTCCTGGAACAATTCACAGGTGGTAAACGGTACAAAGATCGCTGTGCTGCTGGTCGTAAGCCCGCGCTCAATTTCAATCTGGTTCGTGCCAAGAGCAAGCGAGGACATAAGCCCCTGTTCCTGTTGGTAATCCAGCCGTTTTAAGGCACAGTTGTATTTCTGTGCCACACCCGAAGCGGCAAAAATATCATTAAACAGCTTCTGACGTTTGGCAGCGATATTTTCCACCAGTACCGTCACAAGGAACATGCGCTCATTGCGGCTCTGTAAATCCTGCAAAAGATTTTTGGCTTCCTCTCCATAGGTGGCAAGGTCGGTGGGAAATAGCGATAGGTAAGCCTTTGAAGTTATCTCCAGCTTTTCCCCCGCTTCACACCGGACATGCGACTTTCACCGCATCCGGCGTTCCATCAATCAAACAGATTTCTTAGTCTCCTTAGT